>JBDHGR010000011.1:0-23383 GCA_039589815.1 Gemmatimonadota bacterium
TCAGGTGCCGTCGGAGAGTAGCGGCTTGGTCAGGCGTGTACCCGTAGAAGGTCACGGTTTCCAACGCGGGTTCCTCACTGACAAAGGCCTTGATTTCCTCCACCATGATTCGGGCTGATTCGTTGAACGGATAACCCCCCACCCCGGTTCCGAGGATGGGGAAGGCGATGGACCGAAGGTTGTGTTTCTCGGCCAACTCCAGGGCGTTTCGGGTGGCGTTACGGATGGATTCGGGACTTACGGGGAGATCTCCCATTGCCGCCGCGTGGATCACGTAGCGGGCCCGTAGATTCCCGCCGCCTGTGATGGCTGCGCCCCCGACAGGCAAGGGTCCATCCTGGCGAAGGATCTCGTCGCATTCCTCCTGGATAACCCCACCGCCCCGCTTGGCCAGAGCTCCTGCTACACCTGAACCCAGGCGGAGATGGTTGTTCGCGGCATTGACTACTGCATCCCCTTCGAACGTGGAGATGTCACCTTCGACCACTCGGATAATCGCTGGCACGATTCCCCCATTCCCAGCGGACGGACTAGTCTTCCGGCTGTGGATCGGCCCGCCAGATTACCATCTGGCGTGTATTGTTGGGGGCTTCTTCGACCCTGACGGTCAGCACGTTTCCCTCTTCGATCCGGAGGTCGTCACGGATTTCCTGTGGGATCGTGATTCGTCCACCTACCCCAATCGTCACATCGCCGTAGTACAAAGTCCGGAAGATGGCCATTCAGCCTCCAACATTCCCAGAATGTATCAGAGAGGTATCCAATCTAAGCCCTCGGCCTGTGGGCCGCACTAGTCAGGGGGCCTTGACGCCCTTTGAAGTGCAGGGTCAGATGCACCGTAGGGAGGGGGATAACGTGCGTGAATAGGGAAATCAGCCCCACTTCCGCAGAGTTTTCGAAGGTGACGCCCAGGACCGAGACCAGGAGGCACCCCAATGTCGAGTTCCGGATTGAACGGAACCCCCATCAAACTGAAAGGGGTCACGAAGCGCTTCGGCACCCACACGGCCGTGTCTTCCCTGGATCTCGAGATCCCCAAAGGCTCGGTCTATGGACTCCTGGGCCCCAACGGTTCGGGGAAGACCACGACCCTTCGGATCATGATGGGAATACTCCTGCCAGACGAGGGTGAAGTGGAACTCCTGGGCGGTGCTCCCGGAGTGCAGCAGAACGATCGGGTGGGCTACCTCCCAGAGGAGCGAGGGGTCTACCGAAAGATGAAGGTTCGTGATCTTCTCGTGTTCCTTGGGGAGATACGTGGCCTTGGGCGGGGAGAGGCCCAGAAGAGAGCGATGGATTGGTTAAAGCGTCTGGATCTGGCCGAATGGGCTGAAAAACGAACACAGGACCTTTCGAAAGGCATGCAACAGAAGGTCCAGTTCATCGGGACCGTTCTCCATGAACCGGAGATCCTGATACTGGATGAGCCCTTCAGCGGTCTCGATCCCATCAACCAGGAAGTCCTGGAAGGGATCGTCCGGGAGTTTCAGGCCAGGGGAACCACAATCCTCTTCTCCACACATCTGATGGATCATGCCGAACGACTCTGCGAGAGGGTGTGTCTGATTTCCAAAGCGAAAAAGGTCTTGGACTCAGACCTCAAGCAGTTGAAGAGACGAGAAAGAAAGGGCCTGGTTGCCGTGGAGTTCACGGGGGATGATTCCTGGCTCCGTGGCCCGGAGGTGACCGAGATCCTGGAGGTGGAGAACGGGATCCATCTTGTTCTGAAAGAAGGAGCAGACCACCAAGGCATTCTTCGAAGGGGAGTGGACGCTGGCGTTCGGATCGACCGGTTCGACTTGGTGGAGCCCCGCCTCCACGAAATCTTCGTGCGGCACGCGGGGGAGCCTGACAACGGAGGACCCCTGGGCTCAACCGGTGAGACGAGTGGGAAAAGGGGGGTACGATGAGGATTGTCCTCGCGGTGATCCGCAGAGAGTACCTCCAGCGGGTGAAAAGCAAGTGGTTCCTTGTCTCCACTTTGGCTGCGCCTGCGTTTCTGATCGCCTCCATGGTGATCCCGATTCTCTATGAGACCGGGCAGGAGGAGAACCGCCGGAACCTGGCGCTGGTGGACGAGACGGGCGTGTTGGCCGATCGGGTGGGGCCGCGGTTGGAGGAAGCGGGGTATAACGTGGAGGTGGCTCCCGCAGGATCGGAAGATTCTCTGAAGGCCCAAGCGTTGGACGGGGAACTTGGTGGGTTTTTGGTTCTTGGTACGGACGCCTTAGCGAGCGGCCACCTCACTTTCTATGGCTCCCAAGGACCTGGACCTATTCGCGGGATGACCATCCGTGGGGTGGTGGTGCAGTCGGCCCTGGAGGCTCGCATCGCAGAGACCGGCTCTGAAGTCGACCTGGATGCCCTATTCCAGGGCGGGAGTATGGACCTTCAGATCCTGGAAGAAGGTGCGGGGGGGGCCACCGAGGATGAACCGGCGTTCGTAGGGGTATTCATCGGGTCCATGCTTCTTTACATGGTCGTCCTCATGTATGCTGCGGCTGTAATGCGGGCTGCCTTGGAGGAGAAGACCGGGAGGATCGTGGAGATCCTCATCTCGTCCATCAGGCCCTGGCAGCTGATGCTGGGCAAGATTGTTGGCGTGGGGTCTGTGGGGTTGACCCAGCTTGCAGTCTGGATCCTTTGTGGAACCCTTGCGCTCACCCTGGGTGTGCCGGCCGCGATGGCGAGCCGGCCCGACCTGATTGACCCGGAGGCCATTTCCCAGGCCCTTCCGAATGCCGGGCTCGTCACCCTCTTCTTTTTGCTCTTCCTGGGCGGGTACTTTCTCTACGCGGCCGTCTATTCGGCGGTTGGGGCCATGTGCTCCACGGAAGAGGAGGCCCAGCAGGCACAGTTCCCGGTGGTGATATTCCTGATCGCCCCCGTTCTTTTTCTCATGCCTGTCATGGAGAACCCGGGCGCCCCGTTTTCGGTGATCATGTCCATGATCCCTTTCTTCAGTCCAGTGCTCCTCTATGCACGGGCAGGCGCTGGAACGGTGCCCTTTTGGCAGATCGGGGCCTCCTTGACCCTTCTCTACCTGAGTGTATGGGGCGTGGCATGGGTCGCAGGACGGATTTACCGCGTGGGCATCCTGATGCAGGGCAAGCGTCCGACTCTTCCGGAGCTCTGGCGTTGGGTGAGGGAGACTTAGGCGGTGTTCCGGCCTATGGTGCGAACCGCCTCCTCATCGTCTCCAGGGTCGCCGGGAAAATAGCAGAGTAGCGCCCGGTAGGTATCCGGACGCCGCGGGTCGTCGTCGAACTCGAGATAGACGTCCCAGAAGCGACCCTCATGACTGATGGTCGCCAGGTGGTGCCCTGAGGAGGGCGGGGTCTGAGACGGGTTCTTGGTCGAGGTATTCATCGGAGTAAGAGTAGTGGAGCTGTGTCGGGTTCTCAATCTCCTTATGAGGTTCTTATCACCGTTAGCCCCTCTTACGCAAGGAAGTCGGGGCTCCCACGAGAGCGCCTTTCGTCTCTTTTTCCTCTTCCTCCCACATTGGGATGCCTGAGAACCCGCTCTCAAGATCCCTCTCCACGACCGCGGGGGCCGGGTGTCCGGCAGGGTGCCAAACCGAGTCCAGATGGCCGATGGGGGACCCATCCGAGTCGAGGGCTTGAGCCGGGACGCCACCCGCCGACTGTCTTCTCTCAGTCGGAGGAAGGTTTGTGTCTCCTGGCGTATTCTGGATTCCCCGCGGGAAAAACAAACTCCGCTTCGAGGGTCAGGAGGCCTACGGGGGAGCCGCACGGAGGCTCCCCGAGGGGCCACGCCGGCCAGGGACACTGCCGGCGCCTCAGTCTGGCCCGTTGGCTTCCGGCAGAGCCGCCCGGCCCCGTTCGAAGAGGGTGAACCCACCTTGGAAGGAGTAGCCCAAAACGCACGGTTCCCACCGGCGCTGGATGGCGTTGAAGAGGAAACACCCCGGCTCTGAGAAGCCGCCCCAGGAGCCGGACTCCGGCGTTGACACCCCTATGGACCTACTCTAGCTTCCCCTACCGTTTTTCAGCGGAATTATTTCGAGCACTAGCCGTTATTTTGCGGGCCTTTTCAGGCATTTTGAGCCTATGAAGAAGCCGTGGCGATTCGCGGCCGTTAGCGCCATTGCGATCCTTGCTACCCTGGCTTTCGTGCAGTCGCAAGAAGGGGACCCTCCTCCCCCCTTGCCGACTGGCACGTCGGTCCATCCCATCGCCTTTCCCCACAATACTCATGCCGGGGATTTCCAGATGGATTGCCAGTACTGCCATTTCTCGGCGGAACGGTCCATCGATGCCGGAATGCCAACGGTGTCCGACTGCATGGGTTGCCACCTGGTTATCCGGGGAAGAAACAAACCTGAGGAGCTCCAGATTCTCTACGACCTCTGGGCCGAGGGTGAGCCGATCCCATGGGTGCGGATCTATAAGGTGGCGGACCACGTGAGATTTCCCCACATGCGCCATGTGGCGAAGGACGCTGGTGCTCTGGAATGCCAGGAATGCCACGGCCTGGTGGAAGAGATCGAGGTCATCGAAGAGGTGGAACAGCCCCTGAAAATGGGGTGGTGCGTTCAATGCCACGTTGACAATGAAGCCTCCATCGACTGTACGGTCTGCCACTACTAGAAGGGTGTTGAGGAACTGGGGTGCGGTCGCGCACAGGGGTCTTGCGGATGCCAAACAAGGAAGGACGAAGAATGCGATGCTGAAGCATCGGGGAGGAGGTCTGACGCAGTATGGCGCCGCAATCCCCCCGTGCCCTCTGGGTTACGACGGCACGGGGCCATCTGCTTCGTTAGGGCTCCTCGACGTAGCGCTTGGCTATGCCATCGGAGCCCTGTCTCGCATCTGGCCCCGTGGCGTTCGTAACGCGGCTCGCACCAGTTCCTCAACACCCTTCTCTATGGCGTCCACCCCTGCTTTGGAGCTTGCCCGGTTGTCGTGGCAGGCTCCCGATAAAGGTTTGAGTTCATGACCGACGGAATCAAACGGCGGGATTTCCTCAAAGTAGTAGGTGCGGGAGGGGCCGGTGCTACGATGTTCGGCTGTTCAACCGAACGGGTGGAGAAGCTCCTTCCCTATGTGATCCCCGACGAGGAAACAGTACCCGGCGTGTCCACGTGGTATACCTCTGTGTGCGGCGAATGCCCGGCGGGATGTGGCGTTTGGGTTCGAACCAGGGAGGGCCGGGTGGTGAAGGTCGAAGGGAACCCGGATCATCCCATTTCGGAGGGGACCCTCTGCTCACGCGGATATTCGGCTGTACAGGGTCTCTACAATCCCGATCGCCTTTCATCTCCCCTGGTCCGGGGTGCCGACGGATTCAGCCCCATAGGGTGGGACGAGGCGGAAGATCTCTTGGCCCGTCGGCTGGATGAAGGAGACAACCACCTTTTTCTGGCCGGCAGGATGGGCCCTTCTCTCACCAACCTGGTGGAGGATTTCCTCTCTGGGGTTGGGGGAGTACGCAGAGAATACGAGGGGCTCTCCGAGGCTCCCCTCAGAGAAGCTACACGGATTGCTTTTGGCCGGGCCCGAATCCCGACCTTTGACTTTGCTCAGGCCCGTCTGGTCTACTCCTTCGGAGCGGACTTCCTGGAGACATGGCTTTCACCGGTTGAACACCACCGGGGCTTTTCCCAGATGGCGGGGGTGGACGATCACGGCTCCAAAGGGCGGATGGTCTTCCTGGCGCCCCGCCTTTCTCTTACCGGACAGAACGCGGACGAGTGGGTCCCATTGAAGCCTGGATCGGAGGCCGTGGTGGCGTTGGCCATGGCCCACGTCATCGTTCAAGAGGGAGGGGATGCCGGACCTTATTATCAACGCCTGTTGGAGAATTACGACCCCAGGAGCGTGGAAGAAGCCTCCGGGTTGCCTGCCGAGGAGATCGAGGCATTGGCCAGGCAGTTCGTGGAGGACACCCCGAGCCTCGCCGTTGGGCCGGGAGTGGCCGGTCACCACCGGAACGCGACGGCAGCAAATCTGTCCGTCCATATCTTGAATTTTGTGGCCGGAAACATTGGGCGCACGGTCCGACTCCAGGAGGCTGACCGGGCTGCTCCGGCTCATCCTTATGGTGAGCTGGCCTCGGCGATAAGCGCCATGTCAGACGCCGGGGTGGTAATGGTCCACGGAACCAACCCGGCCTATTCTCTCCCTGTCGGGGCCGGGTTCGGGCAAGCCTTCGCCTCTGCGGGATTTCGGGTGTCCTTCGCCTCGGAAATGGACGAAACGGCGGAACTCTGCGATCTGATCCTTCCGGACAGGCATCCCCTGGAAGCTTGGGGGGATTCGAATCCCCGCCCCAGTCTTTATGCTCTCCAGCAACCTGCCATGCAACCGGTTTCCACCTTTGAATCGAAACAGGTGGGCGACGTTCTTCTTTCGGTCGCGCTCCGGACGGGTAACGATTTCGGTGCCCCCACCTTCTTCGACTACCTCCAGAGGGAATGGCAGCTCCACCAGTCACGGCTGGCACCCGGTCGAGCCTTCGACGAGTTTTGGCGGGAGACCCTGAGAAAGGGGGTTGTGGTCTCTCCCGATGCGTTCCCGGAGGGCCCGATTTCTCTCCGTTCTCCCGACGCCATCCTGAGTTTTGACGTACCTGATCTGGACGGGGATGGGGAGTTCGCGTTGATCGTCTATCCGTCACCCCGTTTCGGGGACGGTAGGCACGCTAATCGACCCTGGCTCCAGGAGCTTCCGGACCCCGTGAGTAAGGTGACCTGGCACTCCTGGGTGGAGGTTCATCCTGCCGCCGCGGAGCGACTGGAGGTCAGGACGGGGGATCTGGTGTCGGTTCGGTCTCCCCACGGAGAGGTGGAGGTTCCGGTCTGGACCTACCCCGGGATCAGAGAGGACACGGTGGCCCTGGCCATGGGCGGGGGTCACGAGAGTTTTGGCCGTTACGCCCAAGGTATGGGCGTTAATGCCATGGATCTCCTTCCCGCAGAGGTGGAGCAACCGTCGGGGGCTCTGGTTCATCTGGCCACCCGGGTTGACCTGGTACCAACCGGGAGCCGCCGGCCCCTGGCCACCATTGAAGGCTCGTCAGACCAGCACAATCGGCCTATCGCGCCTGCAGTAGGCCTCCCCGTGTTGGGGCCCGTCGAGGCCGGCTCCCAAGAGGAAAGCCACGATGAGGGGGCCCACGGGGAGCTGAAGGAGATCCAGGCCATGGGGGGCTTTGCCCCCGTGGCAACTGAAGGAAAGCCGGAAGATTTCCCCCTGGAGGGAAGCCGATACGGCCAGTACGACCCCGAGGAAAACCCCCGGTGGGCCATGTCCATCGACCTGGACAAGTGCACGGGATGCAGCATTTGCGTCACGGCCTGTCAGTCGGAGAACAACGTGCCCTGGGTGGGAGAAGAACAGGTGGCCATGGGGCGGGACATGCATTGGATCCGGCTGGAGCGCTATTACGAGACCGTTGATGCCAGCCACCCAGGTCCACTGGACGTTCGCTTCCTCCCCATGATCTGCCAGCACTGCGGGAACGCGCCGTGTGAGCCGGTCTGTCCGGTTTATGCAGCTTATCACACGCCGGAAGGCCTGAACGCTCAGGTCTACAACCGGTGCGTGGGGACCCGGTATTGCGCCAACAACTGCCCCTACAAAGTGCGGGTGTTCAACTGGTTCGGGTTCACGGAGATGGCGAAACCGGGTGACGAACCTTCCGTGGCTCCGGCAGAGCCCATGAACTGGGGTTTCAACCCGGACGTAACGGTTCGCAGCAGTGGGGTCATGGAGAAATGCTCGTTCTGCGTACACCGCATCCGTGAGGCCCAGAACAGAGCCAGGGTGGAGGGGCAACGGCCGCTGGAGGACGGTGAGGTGATCCCGGCCTGCCAACAGGCCTGTCCAGCCCAGGCCATCACGTTCGGGGACATCAGGGACTCTCATTCCAGGGTGGCCCAGGCGACGCAGAATGAACGCGGTTACCGGGTTCTGGACGAGCATATCAACACCCAGCCGGCGGTGACCTATCTGAAGAAGGTCACCTTCCACGAGGTCGATTCCGGGGAGCACTAGCTCCCAGGCAGCTTCGGAGCCGAGAGGCAACGAATGGCGACTGTTTTGAACGAAAAAGAGCGGGGAGCGCTGACCCATCCGGACGTCGAGTCCTTTGGGCAGGTAAACCGGGATATTCTGAAGATCCTCTCCCGCCCTGGTAAAGGTTGGTGGGCCCTCTTCTCGGTAGCGGTCTTGGGTGTTGGGCTCTTCTTCACCTGTTGGATCTACCAGATCATCACCGGGATCGGTGTCACCGGGCTCATGAGCCCGGTGGGGTGGGGAGTCTACATCACCACCTTCGTGTTCTGGGTGGGGATCGCCCACTCCGGAACCCTGATTTCCGCCATCCTTTTCCTGTTCAGAGCTCCTTGGCGTCAGTCAATCTACCGGGCCGCCGAGGCCATGACTGTCTTTGCCGTCATGACGGCGGGGCTCTTCCCCCTCATCCACCTGGGCCGGGTTTGGCACGGTTACTGGCTGATACCTTACCCGAATTCACGTTTCCTCTGGCCCAATTTCCGGTCCCCCCTCCTTTGGGACGTCTTCGCGGTGACCACCTACTTCACCGTGTCTGCGGTCTTCTTCTACCTGGGGACCATCCCCGACGTCGCGGCCGCGCGGGACCAGGCCAAGGGATTGAGGAAGAAGCTCTACCAGGTGGTGGCCATGGGGTGGAGGGGCACGGATCGGGAATGGCATCATTTCGGTAAGGCCTACGTGTTCCTGGCGGCTTTCGCCACTCCTCTTGTCCTGTCGGTGCACTCGGTGGTGTCCTGGGACTTCGCCATGTCCATCGTGCCCGGGTGGCACGCCACCATCTTCGCCCCCTACTTCGTAGCCGGCGCCATCTTCTCTGGGGTGGCCATGGTGATCACGCTGACCGTGCCGTTGCGGAAGATCTTCGGCCTCGAGGCGTACCTCACCGTCAAGCACTTCGACGCGATGGCGAAGCTGATTCTCCTCACCTCGCTGATTGTTCTGTATGCCTACATGAGCGAGTTCTTCATGGCCTGGTACAGTGGGGAAGAGATCGAAAGGGCCATGTTCTGGAACAGGCTCTTCGGCGACTACTGGTGGGCCACTTGGACCATGTTGGTGTGTAATGGGCTGATACCCATCATGCTCTGGTTCAAACGGATCAGGCACTCCATCCCGGCCCTCTTCGTCATCTCTCTTTTCATCAATATCGGAATGTGGTTCGAGAGGTACGTCATCATTGTCACGTCCCTCTCTCATGAGTATGAGCCCTTCGCCTGGGGTATGTACCGGCCCTCCCTGGTGGAGATGGGAATCATGGTGGGGAGTTTCGGTTGGTTCTTCTTCTGGTTCCTCATCTTCACCCGGATCCTCCCGCCGGTAGCCATCGCGGAGCTCAAGGAGGTCCTTCCACAACCTTTAAGGGGTTCCCGGAAGGAGGGGGTAGCCTGATGAGTTCATCGAAACAGGGCATTCTGGCTTCCTTCGACTACCTGGACTCGGCCGTCGATGCCATCCATGCCCTTCGTGAAGCCGGCTTCACCCGGAAATCCATCCAGGCCTACGCGCCCGTACCGGAACACGACCTGGAACACGCCATGGGGTATGGCCAGAGCCCGGTCCGCGTCTTCGCCCTGGTGGGCGCACTCACGGGAACGGCCACCGGGTTCGCCCTTTCCATCTTCACCTCCATGGATTGGCCGCTGGTTGTGGGTGGCAAGCCCATCGTCTCCATCCCTGCCTTCGTCATCATCGCTTTTGAATTGACGATCCTGTTCGGGGCCCTCTCCACGGTTATCGGGCTCTTCATCAACACCCGCCTTCCCAATCTGAAACCGCTCGTCGTTTATGACCCGGAGTTCAGTGCCGGACGGTTCGGGGTTTATGTCTCGGCTCCTTCCGAAAAGGTGAGGGAGGCCAGAGAAATCTTGTCGGACCGGGACCCGGCCGAGCTCCGGGAAGACCCGGAGGGGGTCGCCAATGTCTGAGCTCCGGCGGCTCCCCTTTGCTTGGTTTGCCATGGTGTGCCTGCTTTTGGCTTCGACCGGGTGCACCCCCCTCGACGACGTCCTGGCCGGGGTCTTTGGCAGAAGCATGAGGGACCAGTCCTCCTTCGATCCCTACGAGGATCCGCTGAATGCTCCGGAGGGCTCGGTGCCTTTTGCTTCCGGAAACTTTCCGGCTCGGCAGGGAGAAGTGAATGTGGGGCAGCCCGAGGGTTTGGCTGACGTCCCGCCGCCGTTCACAAACCTGGATGTCCTGTACGATGCGGATGTGGTGGTGAATCTTGTGAACCCGGTCGCACCGACCACGGCCTCCTTGGACCGGGGCGAGGAGCTATTCCTGAGGTTCTGTGCCCCCTGCCACGGGCCGAACGGTGATCCGAACTTCGCGTACCTGAAACCGTTGGACTTCCCGCCCTATAGTTTGTTATCAGACAGGGTGCGGGCCTTCACTGACGGGTACATCTATGGGGTGATTCGCACGGGGCGCGGGCTCATGCCCGCTTACGGCCACCGGATCACCCATTTCGATCGGTGGAACGTGGTGAATTACCTGAGAGTGCTTCAGGGAGTGGCTTCTCCCCCGGTTCTGGAAGGAGGAGGGGGCGAGGCCCCCTCTAACTGAGGAAGAGAGCATGGCTCAGATCCATATTCCGACAGAGATCCCCGTTCGCTACCTGCGTCGTTCCAAGGGGGCGATGGCGTTCTCCGTGATCTTGATCCTTCTCGGTGCCGTGGCCTTTGTAGGGACGTGGGTGCGGGATCCCGACCAGGCTTGGCGTGCCTATGTGGTGAATTGGCTTTTTTTCACCAGCATCGCCTGCGGTGCCATGTTGCTGGTTGCGGCCACGACCATCGTGAAGGCCCGGTGGAATTGGTCGGTTCGGAGGGTGGGGCTCGCCTTTTCGGCTTTCCTTCCCGTCTCCTTCATCCTGCTTTTGCCCATGCTCGGATTGGGGGAGGATTACTTCCCTTGGATCGAAGCCATGGCCCACGATCCCATCGTCCAGAAGAAAGCCGCCTATTTGAACATGCCCTTCCTCATCACGCGGAATGTGGTGGGTTTGGCGCTGCTTTTCTGTGGATTCCTCTACATGGCCTACGTGTACCTCCGGCCGGACCTGGGACTGGTGAAGGATGGAGGCGGCAGCGCTGGCGGGGACGCTGGTAGGATCAGGTGGGCCCAAAGGCTAACCCAGGGTTGGCGGGGGCAGGAGAAGGAGGAGGTCCGGAGTTATCGGACCCTGAAAAAGATGGCCCCTGGTCTGGTTGTACTCTACGCGGCGGTGATGAGCATCGTGGCCTTCGATTGGGCCATGTCGCTGGAACCCCACTGGTATTCCACCATCTTCGGGGCCTGGTTCTTCATGGGTGCCCTCTGGGGAGGGGTGGCCGCCACGGCGTGGGCCGTCGTTTATGCAAAGGGCAGGGACCCGGACCTCAACAAACTCATGGGCGTGCAACAGCTCCACGACCTGGGCAAGCTCTCCTTCGCATTCACGGTTTTCTGGGCCTACCTGTTCTTTTCCCAGTACCTGGTGATCTGGTACGGGAAGCTCCCCTGGGAGCAGGCCTGGATCATCCATCGGGCAGAGGCCCCCTGGAGCGATCTTTCCGTTCTGGCCGTCCTTCTTTGTTTTGTGATTCCCTTTGCCGGCCTCATCGGGCGAAAGGCCAAGATGACACCGTGGATCCTTCGGCTCTTTGCCGCGGTGATCCTGATTGGCCTCTGGTTGGAGCGATACCTCATGGTGGTGCCGTCCATCCATGACGGACATCCCACCATCACAATGCTGGAGCCAGCAATCGGGCTCCTCTTTTTGGGATTGTTGCTGGGAAGCGTACGCTGGTTCCTGAGCACCTTCCCGGCGGTCCAGATCTGGCAACCCATGGTGGACCCCGAGTCCATGGAGGCGGAGGTGCGGGAGGTGGAGGGTGCTCCGGTGTGACAGCGGTTAGGGTACTTACCCTTTTCGCACCACGGCCAGCTCCTGATCGTGTAAGCATCCGTTGGTGGAGATTCCCGGATCCCACCCAGGGGGCTCCGCTCAGGGAGCGCGCCCGGCTCGGGGGTCCCCGCCCCGTGATGTAGCTTTGGATCGGGAGTCGAGATTCAGCCCCCGTGGCCGTCCTTGGCCCGGGCCTGCTTGGCTTTGTACAGATCCCGATCAGCTTCCTCCACCAGATCCTCTACCTCGAACATCCTCACGGGATCGAATTCGGCAATCCCAAAACTGACCGTCACGCCGTACTTGGACAGCTCTGGGTGGGTCGCGACCCGGCGCACAACCCGCTTCGCCTGGCTCTCGGCTCCGGCCCTGGGGATGTCGGTTAAGACGGTGATGAACTCGTCGCCCCCGTAGCGGGCCGCAAGGTTCATGGCCCGGGTCTCACTCAGGAGGATCCGACCGAGATGCCGCAGAATCTGGTCTCCCACTACGTGCCCAAGACGATCGTTGTGAACCTTGAAGTCGTTTAGATCGAACAGGCAGACGCACACATTCCGTCCACGCCTGGCCGCTGCCACTTCACGTTTGAGGTGCAGGTCGAGGTGACGACGGTTGGGAAGGTCGGTGAGGGGGTCGGTGAGGGAGAGGTTCCGGATGTTCTCATGCAGCCGGGCGTTTGAAAGGGCGACACTGGTCTGATTGGCGAGGCGCTGGAGAACTCCCACCTCTTCGTTGGCGATGGCCCCCTTTCGGACTTTACTGGCCGATAACCCTCCAGCCACTTCGTCTTCCAGGATGAGGGGGACCAGGAGAAGTGAGCCGGCCCTGGTCTCGGCGGCGAAGTCTGACGGGATGAGTTGTGAGTTGGGAAGATCTTCCACGATGATGGGCCTGCGGTCCCTCACCACAGCCTCGTAGACTCCGTCGCTCAAGTGCCAGAGGGCGCCCTCTTGTAAGCGGATCTTCCCCAGGGAGGACGCTACCTTGGCTTGCCCCCCTTCAAGAAGCCAAACGGTGGAAGCATCGGCTTGGAGCAGCTCCAGTACGGCGTCGTTGACGGTCCGGAGGACCTCCTTGGCATCCAACGAACTGGCGACGGCCCGCCCGATTTCCTCGATGCGCTCGGCCTCCCTTCGCCGTGAGTCCCGCTCGGTGACGTGATGAGAGTTGTTGATGGCCACCCCGGCCAGGTCGGCGATGGCTTGGAACAGCTCCAGGTCTTCTTCGGTGTACGCGTTGGGCTCGTAGCTCTGTGTGGAAAGCACCCCCATCACAGTCCCCTCGTAGAGAAGCGGGACAGAGAGGGCCGACCGAGTGAGCTCCGTACCCTCCTCTCCCAGTACCATCAGAGAGAGGTTCTCTGCCCTGTCGGACACCAAGGAGCTTTTCCCCAGCCTCAATACGTCGCTTTCTGAACCCTTGTAGGTGATCTCCACGTTCCGCTCTACGCCCTGATCTGCATAGAAGACCACCGTGGCAAGGTCCTCCTCCGCATCATACAGGGCCACATAAAAGCCTGTGGTCTCCAGAACACGGGTGGTTTCCTTGTAGATGGACCGGTAAAGCTCGTGGGAACTGAGGGTCCGAGCGAGCTTGTGGCCAATGTCCAGAAGAACACAGTAGCGCTCAGCTAGTCCGCTGCTGGCGGCAATCGGCTCTGTTGAGGACATAGGAGGGCCGGCTTAGAGGGCAATGTCGAGGCTCTTCATCGAATTAAAAAGTTAAGCCATGATCGACGGGGGAAACAACAGTTTCCTAATCCTGGTTCCCGTCTTTCCCGTTTCTCGGGTCCTCTTCTCCAACCCTGTCAAGGTACTTACCGATTTCGAATCCAATAGCCCGCAGAATACCTGCTTCCTGAAGGTCCGGCTCCGCTCGGGTAATCAGGGTGCGCAGGGTCCGTAGAATCGCAGCTGGCTCACGGGCCTTGTAGAACTCGATTCGGTGGAGGCCCTCTTCCAGGGCCGAAAAGGTGTTTTCGAGTTCCTCTGCCGTGGCGGGGCGGGTGGACCGTCGGCCCCGGGGGAGGGGGCCGCCCTCTCCACCGGCTGCCAGGAGAACTTCATAACTGAGGAGAAGAACCGCCTGGGCCAGATTCAGGCTGGAGTGCTCGACGGTTGTAGGGATGACAGCGGCCGCGTGACAGAGGTCCAGAGCCTCGTTTTCCAACCCTCGGTCCTCCCGGCCGAACAGAAGGGCCACAGTTCCAGCTTGGGCCCGTTCTACGATCGTGCCCGCCACATTCCTTGGCC
Source organism: Gemmatimonadota bacterium (assembly GCA_039589815.1). GTDB lineage: Bacteria > Gemmatimonadota > Gemmatimonadetes > Longimicrobiales > Gaopeijiaceae > JABDNZ01. The sequence continues at coordinate 14,184 of JBDHGR010000011.1, forward strand.
GGACGTAGTTCCTTTGTGCCGTCCGAGCCCTGGCCGTCGTGCCCACGACGAAAACGGCATCGGCCACCGCATCCGGCAACGAATCAAAAACCTCGGCCCGTTTCACCAGGTCTTCGCTTCGGTGGGCAATGCCCCCAATGCGCCAGGCATCGAATTCGGCCGGTTGGACCAGGCGGAGCCGGCCCAACCCCATGTTCATCATGGCTCGGACCACCCCAGCGATATTCACCAAGTTCTGTGGCTCGTTCAGTACCACGACTACGTTCTGGAGAAGAGAGGTGCCCATGGGGTGAGAACCGTCCTCCTGAGGTGGGCCGCCCCGAGGGGGACTCAGGTCAGCTGTCCCTTTTATCGCTCAGCCGGCGGGGCCCGTCCGACCCGTCTTCCAACTCGCCCGGGTCGCTTTCGCTCTCCTTGACGGAGGTTCGAAAGTTCCGAATCCCCTCTCCGAGTCCCCTGGCGATGAGGGGGATGCGTCTGGCTCCAAACAGCAATACCAGGAGAGCAACCACGAGTGCGATTTCCATGACGCCGAAGCCAAACATGCCTACCAGCCCTTCGAACTAAGGAGTAGAAAGATCACCGTCGCCACCTTATCTCAGGGACTCCGACGGGGACCGTAAAGATGACAGCCAAGGCCTCACTTGAGAAGGATCTTTGCGATGGTCTGGAGTTGCATGTTGGAGGTTCCCTCGTAGATGGCGCCGATCTTGGCGTCCCGGTAGAGCTTCTCCACCGGGTACTCCCGGGTGAACCCATAGCCCCCGAAGAGGTCGACTGCCGTCGAGGAAGCCCTCGCCGCCACCTGGGAGGAAAAGAGTTTACACATGGCCGCTTCCTCCACAAAGCTCTTTCCTGCGTCCTTGAGGCGAGCAGCGTTGTAGATCATCAGGCGGGCCGCTTCGATCTCGGTGGCCATCTGAGCCAGCTGGAACTGGACACCCTGGAAATCCCCGATGGGACGCCCGAATTGTTCGCGTTCCCGGACATATTTTACCGTGTGGTCCAGGGCCCCTTGGGCCAAGCCGACCATCTGAGAACCGATTCCGATGCGACCCTCGTTGAGGGTTTCGATCGCCACCTTGTACCCTTTTCCCACTTCGCCAAGGACGTTTTCCGGCCCAACCCGGACGGATTCCAGGATCAACTCCGTGGTAGAGGAAGCCCGGATCCCGAGCTTGTCCTCTTTCTTCCCCACGGTGAACCCATCCATCTCCTTTTCCACAAGGAAAGCCGTGATGCCCTTGTATCCTGCTTCGGGATCCACGGTGGCGAAGACGATGAAGATCCCAGCCTCGTTGCCGTTGGTGATCCAGAGTTTCTGTCCGTTCAGGAGCCAGTCGTCTCCGTCCTGAGTAGCCCGGCACGCGAGGGCAAAAGCGTCGGAGCCGCTTCCAGCCTCGGAAAGGGCGTAGGCGCCCACGGTATCGGCAGCCAACCTCGGGAGGAATCGTTCTTTTTGCCCCTCGGCGCCCCATCTGAGGATCGCGTTGATGCAAAGCGTGTTTTGAACATCGACCAGCGTGCCCACAGCCGGATCCACCCGAGACAACTCCTCAACCACCAAGATAGACGAAAAGAAGGAAGATCCGGCCCCGCCCATCGCCTCGGGAATCTCGATTCCCATGAGGCCGAGCTCGAAGAGCTGGGGAAGAAGGTCTGGATCGTACTGCTGGTTCCGGTCCATCTCGATGACACGGGGAGTTATCTCGCTTTCAGCAAAATCTCGCACCGCTTCCCTGAACATCTCCTCTTCTTCACTGAGGGTTGTAAGTGCGGGAAAAGCGTCGGTGGAAGCGTCGTTGGAAATGGGGTCGGACATGGGTCTCAACCTGTTGATCTGTTGTTGCCGGGAACTCCCACGGTCTGGCCTGAATCATGCACTGCGCACCGGCTAAAACTACCCCTGGGGGCGGGGCCGGGAAAGCTGCGGTGCCAGGGCCCCTGGATCAGCGAAAGGCCGGCCCGCGGAAGGCACCTTGACGCTCGTGGAAAAGGGCTTCTATTGTGCCGGTCTGGCCCATTGTCATTTACGGAGGAACAATGTCTGAGATTCCTGATGGTCTCTTTTACACCGAAGAACACGAGTACCTGAAACCCACCGATGAAGAGGGAGTCTTCTTCGTGGGGGTCACCGACTATGCCCAGGGCGAGTTGGGGGACGTGGTCTACATCGAGCTGCCCGAGGTCGGGGCCAGTTTCGAGAGAATGGATCCCTTCGGGAACATCGAAGCCGTGAAAGCGGTGAGCGATCTGTATTGCCCGGTGGCCGGCGAGATCGTGGAGGTGAACGCCTCCCTTGATGACGATCCAGCCGTGGTGAACTCTGACCCTTATGGGGAGGGTTGGATCATCAAGATCCGGGTCCAGAACCCGGAACAGGTCGGGGCCCTTTTGGATCAGACCGCCTATTCCTCGCTCCTTGGCGGTTGAACCCATCAGGTAGGGGCGCCGCTTGAAGGGCTGGCCTGCCGAAGGTCGAATAGGTCAACAGGATAGGAAGTCCCAGGGCCGTCGGCCCCGGGACTCTGAAGTGGCTCTGGAGGCCAATCCCGGCCCCGGATCCGAATCCCGCATAACCGCTGGAACTTCCATCATGACGCTGAAAATAGATCCGAAGAGTGATTTTGTCCGACGGCACGTAGGCCCCGGAAAGGGTGAGATCCAGGAGATGCTGGGCTCCCTGGGCTACTCCGACATGGAAGGCCTCATCCGTGACACCGTCCCTGACGCCATTCGCCTAGAAAGGGATCTCGATCTGCCTAAGGCTACCGCGGAGCATCTTCTCCTTAAAGAAATCCGGGAGATTGCCGAGGAAAACCAGGTGTTCCGGTCCTATATCGGCATGGGTTATCACGATACGGTGGTCCCCGGGGTCATTGCCCGGAACATTCTGGAGAATCCCGGATGGTACACCCAATACACCCCGTACCAGGCCGAAATATCCCAGGGGCGTCTCGAGGCCCTCTTGAACTACCAGACCATGGTGATGGACATGACGGGGCTGGAGATTGCCAATGCCTCCCTCCTGGACGAGGGTACGGCGGCGGCCGAAGCCATGTCGCTCTTCCAGGGTGAATCCAAGGGCAACCGTGGCACGTTCTTCGTCTCGGAGCTTTGCCATCCGCAGACCATCGCCGTTGTACAGACCCGAGCAGAGCCCGTAGGCATCGACGTAGTGGTGGCTGACCATGAGATCTTCGAGTTCCACGAGGATGTTTTCGGGGCCCTGATCTCTTATCCGACGACCTGCGGTCAGGTTCTGGATTACGAGGGATTCGTGACCAAGGCCCACGGGGTCGGGGCCTTCGTGGTGGTGGCCGCCGACCTCATGAGCCTGGCGCTCCTGAGGCCTCCCGGGGAGTTTGGTGCCGATGCAGCCGTGGGGAACACTCAACGCTTCGGGGTGCCGATGGGGTATGGCGGTCCTCACGCAGCCTATCTTGCGGCCCACGAGGGTTTCAAGCGAAAAATGCCGGGTCGAATCATCGGCGTTTCTGTGGATTCAGAGGGGAATCCGGCTCTCAGGATGGCTCTTCAGACCAGGGAGCAACATATCCGCAGGGAGAAGGCCACATCCAACATCTGCACGGCTCAAGTCCTCCTGGCCATCATGGCCGGAATGTATGCCGTCTACCATGGGCCGGAGGGGGTGCGCGCCATCGCGACGCGAATCCATATTTTGGCCGCGCTCTTGGCTGAAGGCATCGGCCGTCTGGGCCATGAGATCGTTCACAAGAGGTTCTTCGACACGATTCGGGTACGGCCTCAGGGCATGACGGCCGACGAGGTAATGACGGCTGCCTTGGACCGGCGCATCAATCTCCGGGATTTCGGCGACGGGACCATCGGGATCGCTCTGGACGAGGGCGTCCTTCCCAGCGATCTGAACGACCTTTTCGCGGTTTTTGGAGACGAGGGGAAGGTTGCCGCAGAGGAACTGGCCAAGGAGGAGTTCGATGTCCCGGGCCATGACACTTTCACCAGGCAATCGGACTACCTGACCCATCCGGTGTTCAACCGGTATCACTCCGAGACGGAGATGCTCCGGTACATCCACAAGCTCGAGGCACGGGACCTCTCACTGAACACCAGCATGATCTCTCTCGGGTCGTGCACCATGAAACTGAATGCCACCACACAAATGGTGCCCATCACCTGGTCCGAATTTGCCAATCTCCATCCTTTTGCGCCGGCCGATCAGGCCAAGGGCTACAGGCGGATCATTGGGGATCTTGAGGGTTGGCTGGAGGAGATCACGGGGTTCTCAGCCACGTCCATGATGCCCAACTCCGGCGCCAACGGGGAGTATACGGGTCTCCTGGTTATCAGGGCCTACCATAAGGACCGAGGCGACGCTCACCGGGACGTTTGTCTGGTCCCGGCCTCGGCCCACGGTACGAACCCTGCAAGCGCGGTCATGGCGGGGATGAAGGTCGTGGTGGTGAAGACGGATGAGCTGGGTAACATCGACGTTGACGACCTCCGGGCGAAAGCCGAGGAACATGCCGAGAACCTAGCGGCCATCATGGTCACCTACCCCTCCACCCACGGAGTTTTCGAGTCCAGGATCCGCGAAGTTTGCGACATCATTCACGAAAACGGTGGTTTGGTTTACCTGGACGGGGCTAACCTGAATGCTCAGGTGGGCTTGTCCCGCCCCGGGGAGTATGGGGCCGATGTCCTCCACTTCAACCTCCATAAGACCTTTTCAATCCCCCACGGCGGTGGGGGCCCGGGCATGGGACCGATCAGCTGTAATGACACACTGGCTCCCTACCTGCCGAACCACCCGGTGGTGGACGTCGGAGGGCAAAAGGGCACCGGGCCGGTGAGCGCCGCTCCCTGGGGGAGTGCCAGCATCCTGCCCATCTCCTGGGCGTACATCCGGTTGCTGGGACCCGATGGGGTACGAAGAGCCACGGAGGGGGCGATCCTCAACGCCAACTACCTAGGTAGTAAGCTGGAAGAGCATTTCCCCATCCTCTATCACGGCGAGAAGGGGCGGGTGGCACACGAGTTCATTTTGGACCTACGGCCGGTACGGAAGACAACGGGAGTTACGGACGAGGATGTGGCCAAGCGACTCATGGATTTTGGCTTTCACTCGCCCACCCAGTCCTTCCCGGTGGCCGGGACCCTTATGGTGGAGCCCACGGAGAGCGAGTCCAAGTACGAGTTGGACCGCTTCTGCGCGGCCATGGCCACCATCAGGGCCGAAATCGAAGAGGTAGAGAAAGGAACTGCCGATCCCAAGGACAATCTCCTCAAAAACGCACCTCACACCTCGGCAATGATCGCAGTGGAAGAGTGGGAGCACCCCTATTCCCGGGAACGGGCGGTCTTTCCCGCTCCCTGGACTCTGGACAGCAAGTTCTGGCCTCCAGTTCGTCGTGTGAACAATGCGTTTGGGGATCGGAATCTGGTATGTGCTTGTCCCCCAATCGAAGCGTATTCGGAAGTGTAGAAGAGTAGAAGGCGAACAGGCTGCTCAGCCTCAACAGAGAAGGAGGCATCCATGGCCGAACTCCATTATCACGGCCACTCCACCTTCACCCTCGTCACCGATGACGGAACCAAGGTCATTATCGATCCGTGGTTCGATGAGAACCCCTTATGTGACATGAAGGCCGACGAGATCGAGGGAGTGGATTTCATTCTCTGCACCCACGGCCACTTCGATCACTTTGCCGACGCGATTCCCTTGGCCAAGAGGACCGGGGCTACACTGGTTTCCACTTTCGAGATCGTGAGCTTTGCCCAGACCCAGGGAGTGGAAAACGCCCACCCCCTTCACATCGGGGGCGGATACAACTTTCCGTTCGGTTATGTGAAAATGACCCCGGCCCTACACGGAGGTCAGGTGGCGGGCGACGACGAGGGAGCGTTCACTACCGTCCCGGGCGGGTTCTGGATGGAGTTGAAGGGGAAAACCCTTTACCATGCCGGTGACACGGCCCTCCTCACCGACATGACGCTTCTGAAAGGAACCGTGGACGTGGCTCTCCTCCCCATCGGCGACAACTTCACCATGGGACCTGTAGACGCTGCCAAGGCAGTGGAGTTCATCGAGCCGGGAGTGGTGATACCCATGCACTACAACACTTTCGACATGATCGCACAGGATCCGCAGGCTTTTCGGGGAATGGTAGGTCTGAAAGCCGCCGTTGAGATCCTCGAACCTGGAGAGACCTACGAGTTCTGAGGACCCGGTGGTCGGCCCAAATGGAGGGAGACGTGACCACTCGTCTCCCTCCGTCTTTTCGGGTTCGGACGGTAGTCCGGATCCCATCCCCCTTCGTTGGCGAGTCCTTTATGACCCGGCCCTCACGGGACCCGTGAACATGGCTCGGGATCACGCTCTGGCCGACTGCCTCCAGGACGGACAAGGGGTCCTTCGTCTGTATGAGTGGGATCCCCCCACCGTTTCTTTCGGGCGGAACGAGCCGGCCAAAGGCATTTACTCGGTGGAGAGGGCGGATGGGGAGGGAGTGGCATACGTTCGTCGGCCAACGGGTGGGCGGGCTGTACTTCATCACCGGGAGCTCACCTACGGGCTGGCTTTTCCACTTGGGACTTTTGGGGGGCTCAAGAAGGCCTACAGAATCATCAACAGGGGGCTCCTTTCTGGGCTCCAGGAGCTCGGTGCCGCCGTCCAGCTGGCCGCCGATACGGGACCCAGCCTTCCGCCGGATGCGGGTCCTTGCTTTCGGCAGCCTGCGGAGGGGGAAGTCATGGCCCTGGACCGCAAGCTCATCGGGAGCGCCCAGGTACGGATGGGGGACTGCGTGCTCCAGCACGGATCCATCATCCTGGACGGGGATCAGGATGTGCTGGCGAGGCTTCGCGGTGACAGTGAACCGGTGCCTCCCCCGGCGACCTTGAGATCCGTCCTGGGAGGGATGCCCGACCCCTCCGAATTGAGGGATGCTGTTCGTGATGGTCTCGCCGAAACCCTAGGCGGTACCTGGGTGGACGACGGGTATAGCCATAACGAGAAGATGGCGGCCAGGGAGCTTGAAGCACACTATGAAGACTCGGGCTGGACCTGGCGCTATTGAGTCAGGGGCTCCGGTCGTCGGCCCGGAGGGGGGTAAACGCCGGGTAGGCCGGGGCTGGATCTTCCGCGTTTGAGTCGAGGAGTCGTTGCGATGAATCGATACGGTTTCGTCCTCAATTTCCTTCTTGTTTTTGCTCTCTCCCTCTCAGGATGTGCTGGGGAGGGCGAGGCCGGGGGCGTGATGGCCGGAAACCTCGAAGACTCTTTCTGCGGACCGGCGTTGGCCAAGGTTGACTCCTTTATGGCGACGTTTGCAGATCGGGAGTGGGACGCAGATCGACACGGTGGGATGGCCGTGGTGGGGTCGGTTGGAGATTTGGTAGGGATGGGCGCCGGAGACACCTGGGACGTAGCGTCCGCCCAACATCAACAATTCCTGAACTTGATGACCCTCATCGAACTCGATGAAGACCTCGAACCGGCTCCCTACCTGGCCGAATCCTGGGAGATATCCGACGACCTGACCGGGATAACCTTCCATCTTCGAAACGACGTCTATTGGCACGACGGCGAGCTCACTACGGCCTATGACGTTGCCTTCACGTACCTGACGGTCATCAATCCAGAGAGCGGATACGCCAACCCGGGGTTTTTTCAGGCCTATCGGCCTGGGGAGGAAGGGGTGGAGGTAGTGGATTCCTTCGCTGTCAGATTCCACTTTCAACCCCACGCCGATATGCTGGAGACTTGGAGGAATCTCTCCATCATCCCGGAACACCTCCTTGGGGCCGTGCCCACATCGGCTCTCAGCGGTCATCCTTTTGGGGCGATCTGCCCGGTGGGAAACGGGCCCTTCCGATTCGTTTCCCGTTCCCCGGGGGACTCCTGGACCTTCGAGGCCAACCCTTCATTCCCGGAGGCCCTTGGGGGTCGACCCTATCTGGACCGTTACCATTACCGGGCGATACAAGACAACACGACGCTATACGCCGAATTGCTGACGGGAGGCCTGGACGTTTACGTGCAAATGCTCCCGCTTCAGGCAGCAGCTGCCCGTGAAGAGGGTTTGGTGGTGTCCAGCTTCGATTACCCTGCCGTTTTCATCCTCGCCTGGAACAGCCGGCTACCGAAGCTTTCCGACGCACGGGTACGGCGTGCCCTGACCCTGGGGATCAATCGAGAACAACTCATCGAAGGAGTCCAGCTCGGCGAAGCTACCCTGCTGAACTCCGGGCTTCCACCAACCCACTGGGCTTTCGATCCATCCCTCGGGGATTCTCTGAGCTTCGATCCGGATCGGGCCAGGGGACTCCTGGAGGAGGCAGGCTGGATAGACCGGGACGGTGACGGGATCCGTGAATCCGAAGGTGGCGAACCGCTGGAGATTGAGATCCTTATCAACCCCAACCAGGAGAGGCGGGAGGTGGCGGAGATCCTCCGGATCCAACTCCGGGATCTGGGTGTGGAGGTCGGTACAAGAATGCTGGATAATACTGCGTTCGGCAATATGATAACCCGTGAAAGAGACTTCGAAAGCGCTCTCGTGACCTTCGAAACCGGGTTTCGGATCGACGAACGAGACCTGTTCCACTCTGAGGTGAAGGACGCCCCCGGTTGGGCCTTCTCCGGTACCGCGGATCCGGAGCTGGACCGATACCTGGACACCCTTCAGCTCATTCCCGACCGAGAGGATGCCCTTCCGGTTTGGCGGGACTATCAATATCGATTGATGGAGGTTCAACCCTACACCTTCCTTTATTCCGCCAAACGTAAGAACGGAGTAGGCCCCAGGCTGAACGCCGTGAAGATAGACACACGGGGCGATCTGGCCACCGTGCGCCATTGGTGGATTGCGCCCCAAGACCGAAGGACACCCTAAGGAAGGGATGGGCCTTGGCCTCCTTCCTACTTCGTCGGGTCGTAACGGCCATCCCGCTCCTTCTCGGTGTGGCGACCCTGGTCTTTGTTGCCCTCAGCCTGGTCCCGGGAGACCCAGCGACTCTTTACGTTCCAATCGGTGCCTCACCGGAGATGCTGGATCAGGTGCGCCAGAACATGGGGCTGGATGACCCTCTCGCGGTTCGGTACGTGAGATGGCTGGTCGATCTTCTGCAGGGAGATCCCGGGGTATCCACTCACTTCCGGTTGCCGGTTCGGGATCTGATTCTGGCTTCTCTACCGAACACGGTGGTCCTGGCAT
>JBDHGR010000012.1:0-21925 GCA_039589815.1 Gemmatimonadota bacterium
TACGTGGCCGGAAAGAAGCTTCCGTCCTGGGTCATCGCCTTCTCCTCCAACTCAACTGGGGAGAGTGCCTGGCTCCTCCTGGGCCTCACGGGAATGGGATATGCCGTCGGGGCCCATGCGTTCTGGATCATCCTGGGCGAGGTCATGGGCGTTGCCCTGGTCTGGACCGTGGTGGCCCGGCCCTTCAAGGCCTATACGGACCGCTTCGACTCCATCACCGTACCGGATTATTTGGAGGATCGGTTCCGGGACAAATACCACGTGCTCCGCTGGATCAGCGTGGTGATCATCTTCTCCATGGTCACGGCGTACACGGCAGCCCAGCTCACGGCATCGGGAAAAGCCTTCGGATCGTTCCTGGGACTCAGCTACACGGCTGGGGTCCTCATCGGGGCCGCGGTAATCCTCTATTACACTACGGTGGGCGGATTCAAGGCCGTGGCCTACTCGGACCTCCTCCAGGGGGTCCTCATGTTCGCCTGCCTGGTGATTCTCCCCATCGTGGCCATCCCGGCAGCCGGGGGTTGGACCGAAGTCATGGGAGCCCTGAACGCGGAAGATCCGGCCCTTCTTCGCCCCATGGGCTCCTTCGGGTTCACGCCGCCCGGCATCATCAGCGCCATTGGGTTCGTGGGGATCGGATTGGCCTTTTTGGGCGCCCCCCAACTCCTGACTCGGTTCATCTCGGCCCGAGACCAGAAGCAGATCGTGGAGGGTGGATTCATCGCAGTCATCTGCGTCATCGGCTTCGACGTGGGCGCGGTTCTGTCAGGGATGGCCGGCCGTGTGCTGTTCCCGGGACTCCTGGACCCGGAGACGGTCCTTCCGGAAATGAGCGTTTCTCTCTTCCCGGCCATCTTCACCGGAATCTTCCTGGTGGTAGTGTTGGCGGCCATTATGTCCACGGTGGACTCACTCCTGATTCTGGCCTCCTCTGCCGTCGTCCGGGACATCGTTCAACAGGTGTTCAACCCGAAGTGGTCGGAGCGTCGCCTGTCCTTCTATGGCAAGCTCACGACCGTGGTGATCGGTGGAGCGGCGGTGATCATGGCTCTGGCCGAAGTGAGGATGGTGTTCTGGTTCGTCCTCTTCGCCTGGTCAGGGTTGGCATGCGCCTTCACCCCTGTGGTCCTCTGCTCCCTGTTCTGGAAAGGCACAACCCGGGCCGGGGCTATTGCGGGCATGACCGGAGGGTTCGTCACCACCGTGGCCTGGGTAATGTTCTTCAAGGAAGGATTCTACGACCTCTACGAGATGCTTCCCGGATTCGCTGCCGGATTCCTCTGCACAATGGTGGTGAGTTGGTTCACTGAACCCCCGGAAGGAGCGGAGGAGGAGCTTGCGGCGATTCGGGCGGAGGTGGGGCCCATCTTTCGATCACGTCAGAGGACACCATGACCGAGATCACCCGAAACGAGTTTCTGGGATTGGGGGCTACCCTCGCAGCAGGGTTAGCCACCGGATGCACACCCGGCGGGCCCTCCCCTGGCGGCGCCCTCGAAGAACTCACGACAGCGGATCTGGTAGTCCTGAACGGGCGGGTCCTCATAATCTCCTGAGGCGGATCAAGGCCATCGGCGCCATTCCTGCGCCCTTCTACACCTATGCCCACTAACACGGGGAGAAGTGGGTGGCTTATGGGGAATCCCGGCTGGAGTGGATATTCGCCCATCGATCTTTCCTGGACCACGACATCCGGGTGGCCCCCGCGTCGGACCACCCCCCGGGGCCCTTCGAACCGCTCCTGGCCCTGCAAAGCATGGTCACCCGGAAGAACTACTCGGGGAAGGTGTGGGGACCCAGCCAGCGCATCAGTCTGGATGAGGCCATTCGGATCTGCACCGTGAACGGTGCCTACGCCTCCTTCGAGGAGAGCGAGAAAGGGTCCATCACCCCGGGGCAGCTTGGAGACTTCGTGATCCTTGCCCAGGATCCCCACGACGTGGATGCGGACGCCATCAAGGAGATCCCGGTCGCTCGAACCGTGGTCGGGGGCAAGACGACCCACGAAGGGTAGGACTTCCTATCGATTCAGCCTCCCGTACCGCTCCAGGATCTCTCGCAAGCGATCGTGGGGCAACGCGTGGACCCTGGTTCCGTTGATACCCTCCATGGTCTCGGCAGCCACCATTGCGTTCACGATGGCTTCCTCCGTGGCCTCGGCGGTGGCCAGGAAGAAAGGGCTCAACCCGTCGTTTGCGGTCCCACGCCCCTTCGTTCGCCGTGGAAAAGGCCAGGAAGATGTCTCCGGATCCATTACTCCCATACCCACCCATGCGACCAATGCCGATGGGGACGCGCCTGGCAAGCCGCTTCAGTTGATGGGGTAGAAGGGGAGCGTCCGTGGCGACGATCACGATGATGGAGCCAAAACCCTCCTCCGTCAGCGCGGGCCTCCCTCCGGAGGGAGCCTCCACACCCGACAGGCCGTACTCAGGCATCAGGTCCCGGATCTCCCTTCCGACAGGGGCCCCGGCGATGCGAAGGCCGGACCGTCCCCCATAGTTGCACTGGACGAGGACCCCCACCGTGTAATTCCCGACCCTTCGGGAAGACGTGCCGATGCCCCCTTTGAACTGATTGCAGATCATCCCTGTTCCACCCCCGACATTCCCTTCCATCACCGGCCCGGGGGTGGCTTGATCCAAAGCCCCCATGGCGTGCACGGCCCTAACGTGGAAGCCGTTGATGTCGTTGAGGGTCCCGTCGTAGGTCTCGGCCACCACCGGCAGTCCCCACCAGACCCCTGGGGCCAACTCATCCACCACTCGTCTGTCCCTCATCCACTCCAACACGCCGTCTCGCACCACCCCCACGCTGTGTGTGTTGGTGATCATTACGGGACCCTCCAGGAACCCCGATTCCTCCACCCAGGTGGTCCCCGTCATTTCCCCGTTTCCATTCAGGGAGTACCACCCGGCGAAGACCGGTGAGAACACGGGACCCCGTGGAAGAATCGCGGTGACTCCGGTGCGGACCGGTCCTTGGCCTACCCGCAGCGGGCCCGGCTCCCCCTCCATAAGGGTCACATGGCCAACCGTGACCCCCCCCACATCCGTGATGGCGTTAAGCGGCCCAGGGGTCCCATCAAACGGAACCCCGATATCCCTGGCCCGGAGAGCCTGACTCGCACTTGGGGTCTGAATGCACAGGGTCAGGAGTACGCCGACAAACGCCAGAGCGGAGCTCTTCATGGGAACCTCACCAATTGGAATGGATGCTCACTTACCTTGCACGTAGTCCTTCGACACGTCGATTACGCTGGTGGCATACAGGCGCTGGCCCGCTAGGAAGTCCCCCATGAGAGTCATGAAAGCGCCGCTGAGGGAAAGAACGGCAATGAGGTTCGGGATGGCACAAATCGCCACTGCGATGTTGGCGAAGACCCACAGGCGATCGACATCGGCCACCCCGGCAAACACCAATGGAGGAATAAAATAGAGGAACCGGATCCAGCGGGTGACGGCCCTTCCGAACACATCAACCAGGGCGGTTTCAAAGTAAATAAAGAACCCGATCTGGGTAGAGAGACAAAAGGAGAGTATGCAGAAGGAGATGAGGTTGCCGGCCACCGCATCGGGGAAGACCGAGGAAAAAGCCAAGATCACCAATTCGATACCCGACTCGCCGCTGGAGAGGACCCCGGTGGAGAGAACGGCAAAGCAGGTGATGGTGCAAATGACAAACGTCACGACGAAGACTTCGAAGGCTCCCCACATCCCCTGCTGGAACGGATGGGCCGTCTCGGCCGTGGCGTGGGCCATGGGAGCGGTCCCCATTCCGGCCTCATTGGAGAACATGCCTCTGGATACACCTTGCTGAATGGCCTGCATCACGGCGGCTCCGGCGAAACCACCTGCTGCGGGGATGGGGGCGAGGGCGAACTGGAATACCGAGGAGAAGACCTGGGGGATCTCCCGCCAGTTCACCAGGAAGAGGAAGAGCCCTCCCCCGATGTAGACCAGGGACATGAGAGGAACCAAGGCCTCACTCACCCGTCCGATCCGGCGAATCCCTCCGATCACCACCGTCGCGGTCACGAAAGTCATGAGTCCCGCCACCAGATAGGGATTGAACCCGTAGGACGCCAGAAAGGATCGGCCCACCGTGTGGGCTTGCAGAAGGCTTGCACTGAACAGTGCGTTCACGATGATGGCGAGGCTGAAAACGGTGGCCAACGTGGGCCAACCCAGGCCTCGCCGGATGTAGTACATGGGGCCACCCCGGATCCGGCCTGTTTCATCGATATCCCGGTAGTGCACGGCCAGGGTGATTTCGGCGGTCTTTGTGATCGTGCTGATGAGAGCCAGGAGCCACATCCAGAAGATGGCCCCGGGTCCCCCGATGGAGAGGGCGACGGCGATCCCTGCGATGCTCCCCATTCCCACAGTGCTGGCCAGGGCCGTGGAGGTAGCTTGGAAGGGGGTCATTCGGCCCTTCTTCCGCTCCTTTATCGCCGTTTCAGACCGATCGGGAAGAGATCCTCCGGCCTCTGGGCCATCCGTGGACCGACGGAGAAGGCTTCCAAAGGTGGTGCGGAAGATCTCTCCCAACCCACGGACCTGGAAGACCCTCGTCCGAATGGTCAGGAAAAGAGAGACCGATCCGATGAAAACGAGGGTCCAGGGACCCCACAGGAGTTCGTCAATCCGGGCAGCGACGTCCAGAAAAGTATCGATCATGACCTGGGGTGTTTTCGAGGGTTATGGCTCACGGTCGAGCCGTGGGGGTGAGTGTTACGATCACCTGAAGGCACCGGCAATCTGCAGAGCTTCGACAACCGTGTTCATGAGAGCTCGAGTGGTCACCTCGGGGCTGATGGCCACAGCCCTCAACGCCGGTATCTCTCCCACCCGGGTCACGGAGACGATCCTTTTCCCCTTCCTCTGGATCGTGTGGTAGATGTGCTCCTGGAGCCGATCCACCTCTTCAGAAGCCATGGCCGCCTGCTTCACCCGGTAGCAGAGGATACCCGTGTCGGGCTCGTGCAGGGGGTCCACGTCCGGATGCTCCAGGAGCTCCTCGTAAAACCCTCTGATAGCTGCCAGAGGCTTCCGGAGCCGTTCCACCAAGTTATTGAGGCCCTGGTGCCGTATGGAGCACACCAGTGGAAGGGCTGCGAAAGGCCTGGTGCTGGGGATGGATTTGAGGCCGGGGTTCGGGCCTGGTGCGTCGGCGCGATTCCAGTAGTGACTGAAGAGGGCCAGGGGCTGAAACAGCTCCCGGTCCCGGGCGAAGAGAATGGAACTGGGGATGGGGACGGCCATCTGTTTGTGCGGGTCCCAGGCCACCGTATCAGCACGTTCCAATCCCTGAAAGAGGGGAGCCATTTCCGGGATGAGTCCATAGCCCAATCCGTAGGCTCCGTCGGCGTGGAGCCAGATCCCTTCCTCCTGGCATACGTCGGCAATCTCCCCCACCGGATCCACGGCACCGGTGGATGTGGTTCCGGCGGTGGCAACCACGCAGAACACGTCGCGGTTTCCTCGAAGATCCCCCAGCGTCCGGCGAAGGGCACCCACGTCCATCCGCTGTCTTCCATCCACCCCCACCTCGACCAACGCCTCTTCCCCAAGACCCAGGAATCTCACGGCCTGCTTAAGGGAGAAGTGGGCGTCGGCCGACACAACCACTGCCAGCCGGGAGGCATCTTCGAACCCTGCCAGGCCCTTGGTGGAAAGATCAAACCCGGCCTTCTGCGCCCAGTGGTGCAGCGCCATGTACACAGCTTGCTGGTTGGCGTAGGTGCCGCTGTAGAGCACGGTGGCGTCGGCGTCAGGACCGAGGCCGAACAGCCGACAGAGGGCCCTGCAACAGAGCTCCTCCAACGTTGCCCCCCCTGGAGAGACCTGCCAGTTGGTGACGCCCTGGTTCCATTCCAGCGCTACTTCCGCTCCATAGGCCGCACCTTCCTCAAGGGGGGAGTTGAACAACCCCTGGCAGGAGGGTAGCTCGTACCGCATGAGGTGAGGGATCAGAACATCCTCAACCATCCAGATCAAATCGGCGATGTGGAGCCCGCCCTCCTGGAAATCCACCAGTGGAGCCAGGTCCGCCTCGACCTTCTCGGGAGAGGCGCCGGAGAAGAGCCTGTCAGCCATCCAGCCTCCGATGCAGGTACTTCCCGCGGCCCGGAGCCCCTAAGCACTGTTCCCCGTCAATGAGGAGCTCCCCTCGCGAGAACACCTTCTGGATCTTCCCCGTGATCTCGATCCCCTCGTAGGCGGACCAGTCCGTAGCCATGTGGAGAGTTTCCTGTCCCATGACCCACCGAGCCTCTGGGTCGAGGAGGACGATATCTGCGTCGGCGCCCGGTTCCAGCCTCCCCTTTTTGGGCGCCAGGCCGAAGAGACGAGCAGGTTCGGAAGCGACGACCTCCACGAACCGTGGAAGGGAGATCCTGCCCTTGGCGACTCCTTCGGAGTAGAGGATGGAATACCGGGTTTCAATTCCAGGAATCCCGTTGGGGCAGCGATCAAAACGATCTTTCCCGAATAGTTTGGCATCCCATGAAAAAGCCGCATCGTCGGAGGTCACCATCTTTATGCGGCCGTCAGCGACACCCTGCCAGAGATCTTCGATGGCTGCCTCGTCCCGGAGGGGCGGCGAGCAGATCCACTTGATGCCGTCTTCCCTCTCGAGCAGAGAATCGCTGAAGACGAGGTAGTGGGCGCAGGTCTCGGGTCGAATGTCCAAGCCCTCTTCCATGGCCTGGGTCAGGAGCTCCAACCCACCCGGGCTGGCAAGATGAACAATGAAGAAACGGCCACCGGTCTCCCGCGCCATGTCGATGATCCGGCGAATCGCCTCGGTCTCGACCTCCGGCGGTTTACTCCGAGCATGGTAGATTGCCGAGGTCTTTCCCTCCTCGATGAGTTTCGGGACGTTTACCTCAATGGCTTCATTGTCCTCGGCATGGAGCATGAGCATGCCCCCCGCTTCCGTGAGGGGCCTGACAATCCGCACCAGGTCGGAATCTTCTACGAGTAACCCATCCTCCCGGTACGTCATGTAACACTTCATGGTCGGCGCACCAGCTGCCACCACGGCCGGAATCTCGGCAAGGGTCTCCTCATCGGGCCGTGTGATGGCCGGATGGACCCCCCAATCCACGAGTGCCTTTCCTTCGGCTTCCTCCCGTTTGTCCTGAAGAGTTTTTGCCAGGGAACCACCCGGAACCTGGTTGGAAAAGTCGATGACGCTGGTGGTGCCTCCGAACGCAGCCGCCCGGGTGCCGGTGAGGTAATCGTGGACGCTCACCGTCCCCATGAAGATGTCGTTGAAGTGGACGTGGGTGTCGATCCCGCCCGGCAGCACCAGGAGGCCATCTGCGTCGATGACCCGGTCGGCTTCCAGGTGGCTCAGGTCGCCGAGAGCCTTGACGACCTCTCCCTGGATGAGGATGTCCTGTCGGATGCTGGCCTGGCCCACCACCATCCGCCCGCCTCGAATCAGGACCGAGGACCCCCCAGCGGACGCCTCGGGGCTTCCGGCGTCGGCAAAGGAGAGCGGATCCAACCCCATGGGAAACCTCCAGAGAAGCCATGCTGGAGACGCGGAGCGTCTCCTGATCGGTGGGAGAAACTAGGGGGCCAACCCGGGCGAGGGAAAGGAACATCTGCGAGGTTGTCGACCCCGGCCCGGGGAAGCATGTTTCAGGATTGGCGTTCGCTGGGACCGGGCAGGTTGGGACGGCACCTCCGATCCGGCGAAGCCTCCCCGGTAAAGCTGGACCAGGCGAGGGAAAAACCCATGACCGACCTGAAGACCTATGCAGCCCTGGCCCGGGCACCTTTCCTCCTGCTCCCCGTGACACTGGTAATCTGCGGCGCAGGAGCAGCAACTTATGAAGGCAACGCCTACTGGGGTCGAAGCCTCCTTGCTCTTGTGGGCCTGGTGGCCATCCATGTCGCGGTCAATGCCCTGAACGAGTGGAGCGATATGCGCAGGGGCATCGACCTGAAGACAGTGCGCACGCCCTTCTCCGGGGGCTCCGGCACCCTTCCAGCGGGCAAGGCACCTGTCGGTGCAGCTCTCAGGTTGGGGATCGTTTTCGCCGCATTGGGTTTGGCCATCGGTCTCTGGTTTCTGTCTCGGATCGGGCCGGCCTTTCTACCCTTCCTTCTGTTCGGTGCCGTCTTCGTTCTCGGGTACACCGACGCCTTGGCGCGGATCGGTGTGGGAGAGGTGGCGGCTGGCCTCGGGCTCGGCGGCCTGGCCGTGTCCGGGGTCGCCATCGTTCAGGACGGGCTCCTTGGGACCGTGGCCATCGCTGCATCCGTGCCTGCCTTCCTCATGACCTTCAACCTCCTCCTTCTCAATGAGTTTCCGGATGAGGAAGCAGACCGGGAGGGCGGGAGAAAGAACCTGGTCCTCCTGTTGGGAAGGCGTGGAGCGGCCCTTGTCTACGCTCTGGCTGCCTTGCTGGTACCTATTTGGATCATTGGGAGTGTGGTGGCTGGACCCTTCCCAATGTGGGCGTTGGGTGGAGCGGTACCATCCGTCCTCCTCCTGAAGCCGCTCCAGTGGGCCTTCGGCGATACGGCAACCGATGTGCCCATTCCGGCCCTGGGTGCAAATGTCGTCTGGAATTTGGCCACGAACACCCTGTTGGGACTTGGGCTTTTGGTTGCGGGGGTTTCCGGATGATGGCCAGCCCGGTGCCCCTGACCTGGAGCACCGGGCCGGCCCGATCCCACCTCAGATGGAAGCCGCGATCTTGAAGACCTTCCTCTCACCACCGACCACGTGGTCCATATACCCCGCCATTCCTTCCCGGGCGGCGGGATCGTCGGCAATAGCGAAGTAAGCGTCCAGGTCTTCCACCTCAGTCTCCAGAATCACCGTCCAGTAGGTGGCGACGACGTCTACCAGCACCCGCTGGCTCTTGATCCCGTCAGCCTGGAGTTGAGCAAAGGTATTCTTGAACTTCTCGATCAGGGCAGTGCCCTGTCCTGGTTTGGCCTGAAAGGTGTCCTTGACCACAAACATGAATGGCCTCCAAATCTGAGGACGAGTGGTGTTCTGGGGCCTAGGATCCCGCCTGAGTCGATGGAGCATAGATCACGTCGTCATGGCCCTGGATCATGCCCATGAACTTCTCGAAATCCGCAGGGTTCTGTTCGGCCATGGCCCCCAGGACCTGACCGGTAAAGTCGTCGATGTGGTCCCAATCTTCGAAGAGGAAAAGAACCTTGTAGTTGTGTCGCCCACCGGTGTTGTGATCCAGGGTGACCCAACCCCCCAAGTGCCCAGCAGCCATAGCCTGTTCAACCAGGGGCGTCACGACTTCTCCCCAGATGCGGTACCACTCGGCGCTATCGGCGAAGTTGTATTGGTAGGTGGCAGCATACATGTACGCGGTCTCCAGGCCTTCCGGCACGTTTACGGTGCCAAAATCCCAGATCTCGTCACGGTGAGCCTGGATCATGCTGGACACAGCCTGATTCTCCCCCTCCGACGAAGCAGCCTGGACCTGGCTCAGGTAATCGTCCCAGAAGGTGTCGATGGCGTTCCAGTCATACGTCCGAATGGCCATCCTGACGTTGTACTCACCCCCAGTGGCGTGCTCCCACTGGTTGTAACCTTCGATCACACCATCAGACACCAATCCGTCCAGAACCGGGACCGCCTTCTCAAAGTATTGGCGGTTCCATTCGGGGAGATCTGCCGGCTTGATCTTGTAGTAGGCTTCGTAAACATGGGCCGCCTCCTCCGCCACCTGGGCCTCACAGACCATTGTGGGAACCATGAGCAGAAGGGCGAACAACAGTGTGATGCGGTACATGGTGCCTCCGAAAAAAAGGGAACTGATACGGGTGGAAACTGGGTGGTCAACGAGGCCCGTTTCTGCCTGGGCCCCAAAAGCCTTCGTCACTCGGCGGGGGCCGGGTAGGCGATGGATCCAGCCTTGCCCATGGCCTCGATCCCTTCCTCGATGGTGAGGAGGGGCGTGGTCTTGATGGAGGAAAGGTGTCCCGTGGCATACGCCGCCAAGGCAAATGCGGATTGGCTGACGTTGTCGGGAGTCTCACAGATGGCCACTACGTCGTACTCGCCAAAGGCGAGAAACGCTTCCACAAACCTGCCCCCGAGCTTTTCCAACACTGGCCCCACCGCTTCTATGCGGTTCTGAGGGTTCTTGAGTTGGGAGGCCCAGGCCTCGGGAGTGTAGGAGCATTGGAAAAGAAAGTGAGCCATGCCGGTAACCTCCTGACTTAATGGGAACCCCATGAGAGACCCGCCTGCCGACCGCATAGCACCCAATGGGAAGCACAGCTCCCCGGATCCGGCGAGAGGAAGACCTCGGTTGTATGGGGTTTTTATGCGGACCTAATAGAAGCTTGGATTATTTAATTGTCAAGGATTTGTTTTTAGGAAACATCTTCCATCTCGATGCCGTACTCCTTCAGCTTCCGCCAGAGCGTGGTACGACCCATGCCCAGGATTGCCGCCGCCTTATTGCGGATCCCACCTGCCTCTTCCAGGGCTGCAATGATCGTCTCACGCTCTTCTTCACGTGATCCCAGGGGGGTATAACGATCGGCATCGGACGTGTCCCCTGCCACCCGCGCAATCTGGGTCTCCCGGATTTCCGGCGGGAGATGCTGGGTCTCGAGGCGGGAACCGTCACCGGCGCGAATGAGTGCGCTCTCCAAAACACTGAATAACTGTCGCACGTTTCCCGGCCAGTCGTGGGCTTGGAGCAGCCTCATGGCAAGGGGTGAGACGGCGGGTCCGACCATGTCTTCACTTCGAGATCGGAGGAAGTGTTCGATCAACAGGGGGATGTCGAGTTTCCGGGCCCTGAGAGGAGGGACGTCCAGACGGAAGACATTCAGGCGGTAGTAGAGATCCTCACGAAAAACCCCCTCCCGAATCGCTTCCTCCAGGTTTCGGTGTGTGGCCGCCAGGACTCGAACGTCTATGCTCCTGGGGTGGACGTCTCCCACCGGAGTGAACTCCTTTTCCTGAAGAACGCGGAGGAGGCGGTTCTGGAGCCCCGGGCTGACGTCGCCGATTTCATCCAGGAAGAGTGTGCCCTGGTGGGCAGCCTGAAAAAGGCCGGATTTTTCCTTAACGGCACCGGTGAAGGCTCCCTTCACATGCCCGAAGAGTTCGGATTCCAGAAGGCCTTCGGCAAGAGAGGCACAGTTCACGGCCACGAAGGGTCCGGATGCCCGACTGGATGCAGCGTGGATCCCACGAGCCACCAGTTCTTTTCCGGTCCCCGTTTCACCCTGGATCAGGACGGTGGTATCGGTGGGAGCGACCTTTTTCATCGCGCTGAGGACCTCTCTCATTCCTGGAGACCGACCCACCAACCCTCTCGATCTCGAGTCCCACTCGAGCCCAAGGGAGGGCCGCCTTTCCAGGAGATCGGCCACCTTTCCCGTAAGAACATCAGGCTCCACCGGCTTGGTGAGGAAGTCGTCAGCGCCGGTGTGCAGGGCCTTCACAGCCGTCTCCACCGTTCCAAAACCGCTAATCATCAAGATGGGAACTCCTTCGCCCCACCGCCGCAGCACCTCCACGATTTGGATCCCGTCAACTCCCGGCATCCGGAGGTCGAGGAGAATGAGGTCGAACCCACCCCCCTTCAGGGCTTCGACCGCCTCCTGCCCGTTCGCGGCCTCCACCACGGGATAACCCTCCTCCTGCAGGAGGGTGGAGGTGGAGACTCTGAAAGCTTGATCGTCATCCACCAGGAGAATCCGACCCGGCACAGCTACGTTTCGATCAGGCATCCGAACTGGCCTTTCCACTCTGGTGCCCGGGCCCCTCATCACTTCGGACCGCCTCTGGGAACTCCACGGTGAAGCTGGCACCAGGGCCATCCCCGCGGTTCACCCCCGCGATCCTGCCCCCATACGTGCGCACGATGGCTTCGGCTGTGAAAAGACCCAATCCCACACCCTGTACCTGGGACTTTGTCGTGAAAAAAGGATCGAAGATTCGAGGGAGAATGTCCGGGGGCACTCCCGGGCCCCGGTCCAGAACTTCCAGGCGGACCTTCCCCCCTTCGGCGCTCACCACGATCTCGATGGGCCCCTCGTCCCGCATGGCTTCCCGGGCATTCAAACCCAGGTTGAGGAGAACCTGCTTGAGGGCATCCGGCGCCACCCGGGCTTCCCGGGGCACAGTGCCCACCACCGATACGGTCAGGGCCTTGCCCGGTTCGGTTCCGGCCCTGAGGAGGCTTGCCACCTCCTGTGCGACTCCGGCCACCTCGCAGGAGGAGTTCTCGGGATCTCGGGGCCGGTGGACATCCAGCATCTGTTCTGTCAGCTCATGCATTCGCAGAAGCTCGTCGATGGCCATGTCGGCGAACTTCTGCTCGTCGGGCACATCGGCTGTGCGTCGTCGCAGGACCTCGAGGCAATTCCGGATGCTGGCAATGGGGTTTCGAATCTCGTGAGCCAGCTGGGCCAAGAGGCGACCCTGGGAGGCGAGGCGGTCCCGCTGCACCAACTCGGTCTGGAGCACCATGAGGCGCTCCTGCCGGTCGGCCAGCTCCCGATTGGCATCCTCGAGCTTCAAGTTGGCATCCTCGAGCTCCGCCAACCGCGAACGAAGGGCCTTTCGCATCTGGTCGAATGAGTCGGACACCTGGGCGACCTCGGAGATACCGGACGGTTCCAAAGGAGCGTCGAAATCGCCGGCCGCGAGACGCCCGGCGGCCGTCGCCAGGCTCCCCACCGGGCGGGCCAAGCGCCCGGCGAACATCGTTCCCAGAACCAGCGCCAGAGCCAGGGTGATCCCGGCACTCCATAGGGCGATGCGCGTCAGGAGGGGAAGAACCGCCAACTCCCGGTCCAGATTCTTCAGGAAGAGGACCTCGGATCCGGTGGCGAGGGTCGTTGTAAGAGCAAGGTAACGAGTAGTTCCGACCCTTACCTCCCTGATGCTGGACCCGACCGGATCCCCGGAGGACCCTGCGGGGATGGGCGCTCCGAGCCCGGCCACCGCATCAGCGAGGAGTTGAGCATCCTCTCCACCCGTGGCGGCACCAACCACACCACCGACACCGTCGAGAATCAGCACCTCGCTCCGGGTCAGGCCAGCCAGAGTAGCTGCTTCCTCCGTGTCCAACACCGATGCTCCTCCCACCGCCCCCACCCAGGTGCCATCCATCTCCACTGGCGCGAGAGAGACCACGGAGACCCATCCTTCTCCCGGGACGACCGTGACCGGCATTTCACCCCGACGAGTCGCCTCGAGGAGATCCGGGGGCACCGAATCGGCGGGGATCAAGGCCTCCCCATCAGGCCCGACCAGGAGAGGGGCTTCAGGGAACCCCGCGCCCGCCTGCTCAACAATACGGGTCGCGAGAGAGCCGTCCCCTCCCATGAGAGCCTCGGCCAGCCCTGGGGCCCGGGCCACGTCCCGAGCGTGCATCATCCGAACATCCACTGTCGCCGCCCACCGGGTAGCCAGGAGGTCAGGCGCCATGGACAGGCTCTCCCTGACCTGCGCATCCAGAGCCCTGGCCAGGAGGCGGTGGGCTACAAGTCCTGCAGGGATGGTTCCCACGGCCAGAACCAGGACCACGAGGAATAGGAGCGCACGCTTCAGGGACATGGTACCGTCATGGAAAAGGAAAACCGGCCGATCACCGGACTCCCGGGAAGATCTCCCACCCGGGCGGGAATGCCAAGGGGGAATTAAAGGTCCGGGGGGGGATCCCCCCCCGGACCGCCATCGTTCGAGGGTGTTCTGGTCAGCCCGTCCGGCGGACCGTGAACATGGCAACGGGGCCGGTCCACCCGTGTGGGTCAGACAGCAGATCGCTTCGTTCCATGATCCCCTCGTGGGCCCGAATCACGCCGCCTTCCGCCAGGGCCGGGTCGCTTGCACCCGTCCCCGCGTCGTCGCTGGACACGCCTCCGAGATCCTGACAGGGGGGAACGAGATCCGCAAAGTCTTCGGTATTGATCTCGGTTCCGGCGTCGTAGGCTCCGGCGTAGAGTTGGATTTCGTCTCCAACCTCCTTCGGCAGCTTCGCTCCATCCACACCGGTGAATCCATCATTGGTGCAGATGAGCATGCTCGCGAAGGACACGAAGTTCGAGCCGGGATCGGCGGAGAGAGATACGGTCACCGACTCACCCGGCGCCAACGGACCAGCCGCACCGAATCCAACGGTGACAGCGGATACATGACCGCTCGCTTCGAGGTCGGCCGCGAAGGAAGGAACATCACCGTTCTCGGCAAGTCCCATGAGGCGGTCGCTTGCAGGTTTTCCGGCGGTGAAGAAGTCCTCCGCCTTCCTGTGGGTTGCCACCAGAGGCGGCGTGAACCACTGCCCTCCCAGCGTGGTCATGTTTGTCACGGTGATGTCGTAGGACCCGCCGGATCCGAGGACCGCGGCCTCGGGAGCTTCGGCGGTGGAGAACTCTTGCTCAGGCGCTAGCATGGTGTCCGAGTCGGTACACCCGACCAGGGCTCCAAAAGCGACGGCAACGATGGTTAGCGATCTCATGTCATCTCCCATTTGAGGTTTTGAACAGGCATGTTCGGCCTAGGCCAGGGGCAGGGTCTGGACCACGACCTCCTGCGGAACGTGCCAATTGCCCAAGTGGTTTCACCTCAAAGGTTTGGGAGGTTTCGTCGGGCGTGGGGTCAGGTTTGAGGTCGTTTCATGGAACACTCCCCGGAACCGATGGAACGTTCCATGGAACAATCGAGGAGTGCGTCGGGAAAGGGCGGCCGTGCGCTAGGCCCTTCCCTTTTCCGGCCTTTCTCCACTACTCTTCCCCTTGTAACAGACCGGCACACCCAGGCCCGGCTAAGCTCACTGGGGGCTCCGAGGGGAGCTCCGCCGATGAGGGGCCGGGCTTTGGGTTCGAGCCATCCTATCCTGGAGAGAACCATGTTCCTGACCCGCGCTGGTAGTGGCAACGCCTTTCTGTTGGCATCAGCAGCTTTTTCGATGGCGTTTCTCTCGGCCTGTGGACCCTCGGGCGACTATGGCGGCGAGGCCGAAGGTGTGGCCATGAACCTCCCTTCCGATGGCGCCATCGAAGAGGCCATGGCGAGCATTACGGAGGAGGAGATCAGGGAGTACACCCAGGTTCTTGCTTCCGACGAGTTCGGCGGCCGGGCCCCGTCCTCCCGGGGTGAGGAACTCACCATTCAGTATCTCACGGAACAGTTCGCTTCCCTGGGCCTGGAGCCAGGAGGGGTGGATGGGACGTGGGTCCAGGAGGTTCCCCTTGTGGCCATCACCGCCGACCCCGGGATGACCCTGGCCATATCCGGCTCGGGCGGTTCACAGACCTTCGAGTACGGGTCGGAGTTCGTGGCTGGGACCCCTCGGGTCGTGGAGAACGTCGGTTTTGAGCGATCCGGGCTGGTCTTCGTCGGCTACGGCGCGGTGGCGCCCGAGTTCGGGTGGGACGATTACGCAACGGTGGATGTAACCGGCAAAACGGTGGTCGTCCTGGTGAACGATCCCGGCTTCGCCACCCAGGACCCCGATCTCTTCAAGGGCAATGCCATGACCTACTACGGGCGTTGGACCTATAAATATGAAGAAGGGGCACGGCAGGGCGCAGCGGCCGTTCTGATCGTTCACGAGACCGCACCGGCGGCCTATGGATGGGCCACGGTAGAGAACGGGTGGACAGGCACGCAGTTCAACCTGGTCACGGCCGACAACAACCTGGGCCGGGTCGCTGCTGAGGGTTGGATCACTCTGGAGACGGCAGAAGCCATCTTCGAGATGGCCGGCCTGGATTACCACGAGTTGAAGGCCCAGGCCCAGGTTCCCGGGTTCGAGGCAGTGCCCATGGGTGACCTCACGGCTTCCCTGGAGATCAACAACACCATCGAGCGCTCCTCGTCCAAGAACTTCCTGGCAAAGCTCCGTGGAACCACCCGCCCCGAAGAGGTGGTCATCTACATGGGTCATTGGGACCACTTCGGGACCGACCCCGCCTTGGAGGGCGACCAGGTCTACAACGGGGCGGTGGACAACGCCAGCGGAGTTGCCACGATCATGGAGATCGCCGAAGCCTTCACGATGCTCGACCCGGCTCCGGAGCGAACCGTGGTCTTCTGGGGAACCACCGCAGAGGAACAGGGATTGCTGGGATCAGCGTACTACGCTGAGGATCCGGTGTATCCCCTGAACAAGACGGCGGCCGCAATCAACATCGATGCCCTGCCCATCTACGGAGCGACCCACGACTACACCATCATCGGGTTCGGAAACTCAGAGCTGGATGAGTACGCGGTCCGGGCCAACACCATGATCGATCGTGTCGTGAAACCGAACCCCGAACCGGAGAAAGGTTCGTTCTACCGGTCAGACCATTTCCCGTTGGCCAAACAGGGCGTCCCGGCCCATTATGGTAATGCGGGCCATGACAACATCGAGCACGGTGAAGAGTGGAGCCGGGCTCAGTCCGATGCCTGGATCGCCGACAACTACCACCAGGTCACCGACGAGTATTCACCGGATTGGGACCTGGCGGGGGCCATGCAGGACATTCATGTCTGGGTTCGAATCGGGTTGGAGTTGGCCTATTCGAACGCTTTCCCGGGCTGGAATGAGGGAACGGAGTTCAAGTCCATGCGTGACGCCATGATGGGCGGCTGAGAACGGAGGTTTTCACGTGATACTCAGAAACTTCGCTCTAGGGTTGATGGTGGTATTGACCGCCGGAGGCTGCAGCGATTCATCACCAACCTCGAATGAAGGTCAGCCAGATGAGGCCGCCTTCGCCCGGCTGGCAGAAGCCGCCCTCGAGGTGAACGACGCGGAAGGAACCCCCCTTCCTTCCCTGCACAACCTCCTGAGGCGCACCTTCGAGGCGATCCGGGCGCACGACGGGAATGGCGGGGCCGTACGGCTCCTCAAAGCCGGCCAAACGCTACAAGCGATTGTTGCCGTACTGGGTCCGGAAGTGGCTGTGGAAAGCCTCACCGGTGTCAGAGCCGCCCTGGACCGTCTGCAGGCGCACGTAGGCGATAGACCGGTTCCCGACCGAGTGCAAAAAACCATCAACCGGGCCGAGGCCCTGTGGACGCGGGGGACGTCGGCCATGGCTGGAGGGAACCCGGTTGGAGCTCTCGGCGCTGCGCTGGCGTCGGCTGAGCTGATCCGATCGCTCTCACCCCGTTACCAGGCCCGCCGGGCTATCGAGCGGGCGACGCGAGCCCTCGGTGCGGCAGTCAGAGCAGTGGGCGATGGTCCAACGACGGAAGAGCGGACTGCCCTCCAAAAAGCCAGAAGGTTCCGGAACGCCGCCATCGACGCCTTTGAAGGAAGGAAGTACCGGAAGGCCTGGACCTACGCCCGGAACTCCCTCGAGCTTTCCCTGGCAGTGCTGAAAGGGCGAACCAGCGGATAGCCGATCGCTGTCAGGGACGATGATGAAGTCGGTGTGGGATAAGGTCAGGCGACCCCTGGAATTCCTGATTTGGGCAGGAGTTCTGGGGTTCGTTTTTCTCCGGATGGGACCCCAGTTGACGGCAGCTCTCGGAGTTGGCGGTGGGGAGGAGGAGTTCTCGGTAACGGCCTTCAAGGCCATGGACGGCACCGTCTTCACCGAAGACGACTTGAGGGGAAAAGTGGTCCTGGTGAACGCCTGGGCCACCTGGTGTGCCCCCTGCGTCATCGAGATGCCCGGCTTCCAACGGGTTTACGATGCCTATAAAGACCAGGGGTTCCTGGTTCTCGGCGTCTCCAGGGATCAGGGGGATCCTTCCCTGGTTTCAGATTTCCTCCAGAGGAAAAAAATCACCTACCCGGTGGCCATGGCGAAAGATGTGGACCTGGGAGGGATCACCAACGTAAGCACCCTCCCCACTTCCTACCTCATCGGTCGAGATGGAACCATCCGGCACAAGGTGGAAGGCCTCTACGCCGGCCCGGCCCTCCGGTTGGCGGTAAGGCGATTGTTAGCCGAGCGCTGAGGGCTCGGGAATCGACCGGAGAATCTCCTGCCGAGAACCATGTAGGCCGCCGGTCGAGCCTGAGATTACTTGCGGAATTCCTCCCAAACCCGTTGAATTAACTGTCCGGGACCGGCTCATTGACCAAGAGTTGGCTAGGTCCCGGTTTCGTCCCCTTGGTAAAAGCTCGGGCACCTTTTCGCCCTTTACAGTTGTCAATATCGGAAACCCACCCGGACCACCACCTCAGTGGAGGGAGGATCCATGTGGACCGCGGCGGTTTTTGTCGTACTCGGGCTATCGCTGGCCCCACCCCAATCTGAACCGGAGAATCTGGTTCTTTTCACGGGGAGCGAGGACGGCTCCTACATCGAGATTGGACGGATTCTCGCCCAGCTCCTCGAGGACTCAATCCCGGGCCTGACCGTGGAGGTACGGGCCAGCGGTGGATCGGTTGTCAACATACTCTCCCTGGGACGAGGGGATGCCGACCTGGCCATCGCCCAGAGTGATGTAGCTTCTCACGCCGCTCGTGGGGAGGCCATGTTCAAAATCCCTGGCCGTCAGAGGATCGAAGCCATCATGGGACTCCATTACGAAGATGTACTGGTCCTGGCCAGGCACGACCTGAACCTCATTTCGGCGGAACTCCTCGACTCCAGCCATCGGCTGGTGGTAGGAGGAGAAGGAAGCGGTACTCGGGAAAATGCCCAGGACGTTCTGGATCGCCTGGGCCTGAGTTTCGACGACGTGGACACCATCATGCGGGACCCCCGCCAGAGCCTAGGACTGTTGAGTACCGATTCCGCAGACATCCTCTTCCTGACCGGAGGTATCAGCCCGGGCTACTTGGACACCGTGGCAGGCCTGGGGGCCAAACCTCTGGACATGGGAGAAGTGTTGGTGGAGGAGCTTCTGAAGGAGCGCAGGTACTACCAGCGATCCGGCTTTCAATACGCCGGCGAAAACATCAACACCGTCAGGGTGCGGGCTGTCTTACTTGCCCGCTCGGATCTCGACCCGGAAAGGGTTCGGAGAATCACTCAGGTCCTATACGCTAGTCTCCCGGAAATCCGAGCTTCCACCGATTTGGCCAAGGGCATGCTTCCAGGCACGGTTCGTGACAATATCCCTACTCGTTTCCACCGAGGAGCCGACGCGTTCTACTGCCAGGAAGGACGGGGGGGCTGTGCTCCCGTCCGCTCCATGGCATTCCTGGGTATTATGGGCCTCCTCGGGTTCGCCTTCGTGGCACTGTGGTTCAGCGCGACGCTTCGAAAGGGGTTCGCCCGGGCCGCACCCCGTTTCGCAGAGAAGCTCGTTGGCCCCTACGGGGTGACGGATCGCTACCGATACCTGGTTATCCCGGTCTTGATCACCATCATCATCATGGGTGGAGCCCTCCTGATTCAAGCGGCGGAGATCCAGTACGCGAAAACCCACAACGTCACAAGTGAGTTCGAGGGCCGGAGCTTGAACGACAACCTCCTCTGGACCCTTGTCTTCACAGCAACAGGCTTTGAAGAAGACATCTTTCCTCGATCCCCCACCGCGAAGGTCCTGAGCTCCCTCCTGGGGTGGATAGGTATCGGGGGCGTGATCTTACTGGTGGGTTTGGTGACCTCAGATCAGTTGGCAAGGAGGATGAGAATGCAGACAGCCATAGATCCCAAAGACCTGGACGGACATGTCATCCTCTGCGGATGGAACCCCCGGGCCCCCGAGATCATCTCCAAGCTCACCGATCCCGAGCTGGAGGATCGGAGGCAAACCGTTGTGGTTGTGGCAGACCTGGACTCGGACCCTGTTGAGGAGTACCACCTCCCCAGGGAGTCCGCCATCTTCCTAAAAGGCTCTCCCACCGACCTCGACCACATGAGGAGGGCCGGGCTGGAAAATGCAGATACCATCATTGTGCTGGCTGACGAAACAGTAGACGACCCTGACTCACAGACCGTCCTCACCGTTCTCCAGGCGGAGAAACACGCCCACAAACAGATGATGGACGGCGAACGAGTTCACGAGCTCAGATCCGTAGCGGAATTGGTGGACCCGGAGAAGAAGTCGGCCTTGGAGAGTGTTCACACCGACCTGATCCTCTGCCCCCAGGAGTTCAGCGAGAAGATCCTCCTGCAAGCCCTGCTGAACCCCGGGGTCACACAATTCCTTGGGGACGTCCTGAGCGTGGGCAGAAGGAACCAGCTCGTTGAGGTGCCAATCCACGGGGTGGAAACTCCGGCTATGGTGGGCAAGACCTTCGACGAAGCCATGGTTCTTTGCAGGGAAAAGTCCCTCCTCCTCCTATCCATCAACCGGGGAGGGGCCCCCGGGGTCGGAAAAATATCCGGCGACGGGGAGGAGTGGGGCCCGGAAGGGCGAGCCGCCCTGGAGGTTGCCACTTCATCCAAGCTCCTGACGAACCCCCACGACCCTGACGACAGGGACTACCAGATTCAACCTGGGGACTCCCTCCTCTTCTTGGCCCACAGTCACCGGCCCCTTGCCGAGATTTTTGGTAGCCCCCTGAAGTGGCAGAAGGCTTTCCAGGGGTAAATCCCGATCTGGGAGCCGCCAAATAAACTCTTAGTTCGGCTCATGGGATCCCACACGGCGATTCCAGCCTTGACTCGTTGATGGTCAGCCCGTCTATTCAGAAAATTCTGAACAACCAGAACATTGCGAATCCATCGGAGGCAACATGGATCCCGATACGCGTTCCGAGTTTGTCGAGTCATGGGGCTCCATGGGGGTCATGTGGGGAATCAACCGATCCATGGCCCGCATCCACGCTTTGCTCCTTGCCACCCGGGAACCCCTGGGCCTGGAGGAGATTACCGAGGAGTTGGGGATGAGCCGGGGAAACGCCAGCATGTGCTTGAAGGACCTTCGGCACTGGGGCGTGGTCCGGAGGGTGAATCTCACCGGCGAGAGAAGGGACTTCTACATTGCGGAGGATGATCCATGGTCGATGCTCTTCCGCATCGCGACGCAGCGGAAGAAGCGGGAGTTCGACCCTGCTGTCACCGCCCTCCAAAAGGTCCTGGCCACCACGGGAGAAGAGGATGACCTGGTTCGGGAGCGCCTCGAGGATCTGGAGGAGATGCTTCGTGCCATGGACCGGCTGCTGCAGCGGTTTCTTGCGAACGAGGGGGCCAGCAGGGGGATGTTGAAGTTCCTTTCGGCCCAGGTTCCCTACCGGTCGAAAAAGGGAGAGTGAGAGGGAGAGGACGGTGGAATCCGTAGCTCGGTTCCTACTCCCCCCCTACCCTTCCGAGGGCTGTTCGAAGTTCCCTCACCCTGTCCATGAGCTCCGGATCCGGGTCCGCCCACATTTCCAGGATTCTCCCGTAATACTCCGCCGCCTTCTCGTTCTCGCCGAGGGCCTCGTAGGATTGCCCCAATCCGATGAGCACCATGTGCATGTTGATGTTGTCGGTGCCGAGGCGGAAGAGCATCGGGGTGGTCAGGTACTCCTCGAAGGTTTCGACGGCCTCCTGATGCCGGTCCAGGGCGGCGTAGGCCTGCCCCAATTCGGTCAAAACGCATAGGGCACAGTCGGGGACCAACTCCCGCGCCGTGAGGAATTACTGGAGGGCATGCTCGTTCCGGCTCTCGGCCAACGCTATTCCTCCTCTGACCGAATGGACACCCGATCGGCTGGCATCGGTCCCTCGAGTCTCTGCATCGACATCGGATTCGTAATCCTGCAGGAGTTCCAGTGCGCGATCCGGCCGCCCGGCAGAGGCATAGATACCCGCCAACTCGATGTGAGCCAGCTCGGAGGGATCCGCCCCTTCGGGTCGCGTGGCCCAAGCGGCATCCACGGCCGCTGCCGCCCCCTCATAGTCCTGGAGGAATGAAGCCCGGATCACACCCTCGGCCATGGCTTCAAAGATCGGTTTCGCCTGCGGGATGAACCTGGTTCCTATGGCTTCCTGTTTCTCGAAGACCTGGAGGATCCGCTCCAGTCCCGAATGATACCGGCCCCGGAGTAGGGCGAGATTGGCCAGGTCGGACAAAGCTC
>JBDHGR010000013.1:0-19521 GCA_039589815.1 Gemmatimonadota bacterium
TCGATAGGTGGGGTGACCAAACCTTCCGCTCATCTTCGTCCACGAAGAAGTACGCGCACCGGCCCTTGGAACGGGTGCATTCCTCGTAGTCCATTCCCCTCAACCGCTCCCTGAGGATCCCCATGGCCTCATCGGCACCCGGGGACAGGGGGATGGAAAAGGTGGGCCGGATCAGGTTTTTTTTCATGGACGGACCTATTCCTCGGCACATCCCCAGCAGGGCCCATTCTCAGGGCCTTTGACCAGGGGACTCCGCTGTTTGTGGAGAAGTGTTGATCGCCGAACCAGGCCAAACACGTTAATAGAGAAAGCGTTAACTTAAAAGGCTGTTTTTGAAAACAACCATTAGCGAACCCGCCCTTGGCGCGGGTGCTCATAGGGCCGTTCGATGCAGATACGAAACGTGGCGGTCATCGCCCACGTGGATCATGGGAAAACCACGTTGGTGGACCAGATGTTAAGGCAGGCTGGGACTTTCCGTGCGAACGAGGAAGTTGCCGACCGGGTCATGGACTCGAATCCCCTGGAACGGGAGAGGGGGATCACCATCCTCTCCAAGAATACCGCTGTGCACTGGGGAGACGTGAAGATCAACATCGTCGATACCCCGGGACACGCGGACTTCGGGGGGGAAGTGGAGAGGATCCTCCGGATGGTGGAGGGCGTGCTTATCCTGGTGGATGCCGCTGAGGGGCCCATGCCCCAAACCCGGTTTGTGACCCGAAAGGCTTTGGAGCTTGGCCTCCTTCCCATCGTGGTCATTAATAAGGTTGATCGTCCAGACGCCAGGTCCAGCGAGGTTCACGACGAGGTTCTGGAGCTCTTCATGGAGCTCAACGCCAATGATGCTCAACTGGATGCTCCGTTCGTGTACGCCTCGGGTCGGGAGGGTTGGGCAACCGCTGAACTCGATGAACTGGAGGATTGGCTCGTCCCCGATTCGGGTGTGGGCGCTTCTGGTGAAGGCAAAGGTCCAGCAGGAGACCTCACTCCCCTCTTCCAAACCATCCTAGGCCACCTTCATCCGCCCGGGGCAGACCTCCAGGGACCCTTTCAGATGCTCGTTTCGACCCTGGATTTTTCCCCCTATGTGGGACGCATCGCAATCGGTCGGATCGAGCGGGGCCAGGTTCGCCTTGGGGATCGGGTTGCCTTGCTTCCCCTGGGCCCTCCCGGCCTGGTCGACGAGGATCAGGTCCAGGAAAGTAAAGTCATGAAGTTGTATGAATTCGCAGGCCTCCAGCGGCTGGATTTGGAGGAGGCCCAGGCCGGGGACATCGTGGCCCTCGCAGGGGTCGAAGGGGTCGAAATCGGAACCACCCTCACGGACCTGCAGGTGCGGGAGCGTCTTCAAGGGATCGCTGTGGAGGAACCCACCCTCTCAGTCGACTTTTCCGTGAATGATTCGCCGTTTTCAGGCAGGTCCGGAAAGTACGTGACCAGTCGTCAACTCCGTGACCGACTCTTCAAGGAGCTTGAGAAGAACCTGGCCCTTCGTGTAGAGGAAACGGATTCCCCAGACACATACGCGGTTTCCGGTCGGGGGGAGTTGCACCTGACCATTCTCATGGAGACCATGCGACGGGAGGGCTACGAGTTCCAGGTCTCCCGGCCCCGGGTCATTGTCAAAACGGGCGATCTTGGGGTGCGACTGGAGCCGTATGAGGAGGTGGTCATTGAGGTCCCAGAGGCCGCGGTGGGTGTCGTGATGGAGAAGATGGGAGCCCGTGGCGGTTCGGTGGAGGAGATGCTCCCCACCGATCGAGGCATCACACGGCTGAAGTTCCGCATCGCGACTCGGGGTCTTTTCGGGTACCGGTCCGAGTTCCTGACCGATACCCGTGGAGAGGGAATCATGCACCACCGATTCCTGGAGTACGGCCCTTGGGTTGGGATCATGACGGGCCGGAAACGGGGTGTTCTGGTGGCCGAAAGGGTTGGGGTGGCGGTGGGGTATGCCCTGTTCAACCTCCAGGAACGAGCCACCATGTTTGCGGCGCCGGGCGTGCCGGTTTACGGCGGGATGATCGTGGGCGAACATGTTCGCCCCGGGGATCTGGATGTGAATGCCTGCAAGGAGAAAAAGGCCTCGAACATTCGGACCACAGCCACCGACGAACACATCCGGTTGGAGCCGCCCAGGAAGCTCACCCTGGAGCTGGCATTGGAGTTCATCGAAGAGGACGAGCTCATTGAGGTCACACCCGACGGGATCCGGTTACGAAAGAGAGAGCTCGATGTGACCAAACGGCGAAAGGCTGCCCGGGCCGGAAAGGAAACCAGGTGAGGGCTCCACGGGTTCTTCTGAGGAGAGAAACGTGATCAGCGGGGCTCCCAAAGCCCATTGGATTAGAAGAAGACGATGAGAGACCGATTTCAGAAGGCGGAGACCTTCCGGGAGTTCCTAGATTCAGTCCAGGTCCACCAGAACCTTTGGTATCAGATCTATGAGAGGGCCCGGCTTCCTCAGGAGGCCCTGGACGCTGCGGGTTGGATATCCGGCCGCTGGCATTTCCTGGTACTGGCCGAAGATTGGTGTGGGGACGCAGTACACATTCTCCCATACCTGGCTCGCTTGGAGGAGACCTTTCCCCAGTTTCGGCTCCGGATCCTTTCCCGGGACGAGAACCCGGCCCTCATGAACTCCCACCTCACCAACGGCACCCGTTCCATTCCTGTGATCATGGTTCTGGACGAGGAGTTCCAGGAAGTCGCCTGGTGGGGCCCCCGGCCGCAGCCCCTCCAGGAGCTGTTTCTCAGAGAGATCAAGCCCCTTCCGAAGGAAGAGCCATTCCCGATCATCCGCGCTTGGTTCGCACGGGACCGGGGCCAAACCACCCTAAGAGAAATCCTCAACCGCATTCCGGTAACGGTCTGAGCCCCCCCCTAAACACTTGGTAAAACAAGAGTTGGAAACCCACCTGATCCTGGCCTGATCCCACCTTCCCTGGACTGATCCGTTTCTGAGTCTCCTCTGAGCCTCCCGTCTTAACGTGATGGCAGGTTCACGGGACACACGGTCCCCCCATCGGGAGGAGCGAGCCATGATCCATCTCAGCAAAAGGACCCGCAGGGGACTCCTGGAGGCCGTCGGTGTTCCGGGCGTCCTTGGAGGCGTCACGCTGGTGGTCCTGATCCTCGGTCAAATGGTGGGGGGGATTAGTTAAGAAAGGCCATCCAGCTCGGACCACGGTCGGCTCCAGTGCCGACAGAAAGGGAGGACATCATGAAGAAGACCGATCATGCCAACCTCGGGAAGAAGGCGAAATGGGCCATGGGCGCTGTCGGAATTGTCTTGGCCTACTTCGGTGCGTTTGCCCTCCTCATGTACCCGGTCCTTGAAGCCACTACGCGGCTGGCATGAGGGAATCACTAGAACTGGCGGCCCGGGACCCCTCCCTGGGGTCCCGGGCCGCCCCCAAAGGCGGGACCTGTGAAAGGAGAGAACCATGTCAAAGATCCTGTGTTGCCTGTGGAGACAGTGCTACTGCTTTGCATTGCCTTCCATCTTGTTATGAGAGGAGGAGAGAACGCAGTTATCCCAGGATCCGGGAGCCCGCCGTACTTGAGTCCCGCCTCGGTCGTTGGTTCCCGGATTGGGGTTTTCGGGCAACTGAACTAGCCGGCAAACCAGGTTCGGTCGCCCGGTACCCTTTCCGTCCCGGCTTCCCATCCCCAGACTGTCAGCGGTCACCAATCATCAGTGTTCATCCGTGCCCTGTTA
The DNA here is from genome assembly GCA_039589815.1 of Gemmatimonadota bacterium. GTDB lineage: Bacteria > Gemmatimonadota > Gemmatimonadetes > Longimicrobiales > Gaopeijiaceae > JABDNZ01. The sequence continues at coordinate 3,725 of JBDHGR010000013.1, forward strand.
CCAATAAAGGAGCCCAGATCGTGCCCATGCTTTTTAAAGACGGGGTTCCTGAGAACACCCACCCCCTGAACGTGGTCCCAGACGCCTCCGAGTCTGCGGTCGCAAGCCACGAGGTTGACCGTATCCCTCTTTTTGAGGTCTACATGAGGATGGCCGACGAGCTGGCCAAGAGAAGCACCTGTACCCGGTTACAGGTCGGTACGGTCATCACGGATGGCGCTCTGGAGCATGTTGTCGCCCTGGGTTATAACGGAAATGCCCGAGGTTTCCCCAACCGTTGCGACTCAGAAACCCCCGGGGCTTGCGGATGCATCCATTCGGAGCAGAATGCCGTGGTCAAAGCCGATGGACACCTCAGGGAAAAGGTGGCCTTCGTCACTGCCAGCCCTTGCGTGATGTGCGCGAAGCTGTTGATCCAGGCCAACGTAACCCATGTCTTCTTCAGAGAACCTTATCGGAAACCCGATGGTCTGGAAGTCCTGCAAGCAGGGGGGGTGAAGACCATCCATTACGTTCGGTGGCAGGACACTTGGCGTTAGGAACTCTCAATAACCCGGTACCTTCTCAACACCTCCAGGACCTCCTCCAGCGGGAGGGCACGGGACGTGTTTCCGCCACGCCCCGTGACGTCCGTTGCCCTCAGGAGGGAGTTGTAGATCGCCTCTTCGGTGGTCTCGATGGCGGCCTGGAAGAGTCCGGGCATGGCGTTGTTGGGGAGGTCCAGGATCTGGCGGGGGCTTCGGGAAGAGGTGCGGCGGACGTCTGGAGAGGAACTGAAGGCCAGGACGTAGTCACCCGAGCCGTTACTCCCGGATGAACCAGTGCGAGCCAGGCCCATGAGAGCCCGTCGGGCAAGGCGTTCCAGGTTCCGGGGGCTGAGCGGTGCATCAGTGGCTACCACCATCATGATGGATCCGCCGTCGGCGTCAGGGATTCCCCTTCCGACATTCCCCGTCTGCCCGCTCTTCCCGCTGCTCGTTGAGCCGGATCCCTCCACGTATCTCTGGAACGAAAACCGGCCCAACTCTTCGCCGACGGGAGCCCCATCCATGGAGAGGACTCCGCCATAGTTGGACTGCACCAGCACCCCAACCGTGTAACCTCCCAACGCTTCGGGTAAAATCCTGCTGCTGGTTCCGATGCCCCCCTTCCACCCGAAGGCCTGCGTGCCCGTGCCCGCCCCGACAGAGCCTTCGTCCACGGGTCCGGGAGAGGCTGTTTCCAAAGCTTCCCTTATGTGTTCCGGGCGAATAGGCCGTCTCCGGATGTCGTTCAAGCCGCCGTCGTTTGTCTCCCCCACCACCGGGTTGATGGATCCCACGCCTTCCATGCCTTCCTGCTCCAACAGCCACTCTACCATGGCGTCGGCTGCTTTCCAGACACAGAGCGTGCAGGTGAGGAGAATGGGGGTCTCGATTTCTCCCAGCTCCCGAATCTGGGTAACGCCGGCCAGTTTTCCGAACCCGTTTCCTACCACCACGGCACCCGGGACCTTCTCTCGGAATATGCTTCCGCCGTGGGGCAGGATGGCGGTGACGCCGGTCCTCACATCCTCACCCTCCCAAACCGTGACCTGCCCCACCAGGACTCCGGCTACGTCGGTGATGGCGTTCTCGGGACCTGGCGAAAACACGCCGATCTCCATCCCGATGTCCCGGGCTCGGGGCCGTATGTTCGTCTGGCTCATGAGGTTCGAGGGAGAGAGGGCCAGCAAGAACGCGGTAGAGAGGATCCAGGTTCGCATCGGATTACCGGGGGAAAGTTGAGACATGTAGGTAACCTCGAGTGAGTGCAGGGGCTTTGGGCCAGGCTCATGGTACTCGTTTCGTTCACCCTCAAAGGCGGACGGCATCGACGAGAAGGAGGATGAGGAAAAGGGGGTGATAGACCAGGGATCCGAGGAATACCCGCCTCGCCGCCGCGGCCGTGAGACTGTTCTCCTTCAACGTGGCGATGGCCAGGCCCAGGAGGCCCGCCCCCAGGGCGGCCATGCCAACCAGGTAGGGGATCCCAGTAATTCCCAGCCAGGTTGGAGCTATACCCACCAGGGCCAGCGTTGCCGAAAAAGCCGTGATGTGCCAAGCGATCCGCCGTCCCTCCGGATCGGATCGGGGGATCAGGTAGAACCCTGCTCTGGCATAGTCCTTTCTCAGGAGCCAGCCCAGAGAAAGGACATGGGGAAGTTGCCAGAGGTAGGCGATGGCGAAGATTGCCCCAGCCTCCAGATCCAGGGTACCGGCGGCTGCGCTCCAGCCGATGAGGGTCGGCATTGCGCCGGGGAAAGCACCGGCAAGGGTTGAGATGTAAGAGACCTTCTTCAGCGGAGTGTAGATGAGGTTATAGCTGAGAGCCGAAAGGGCCGTCAGGGCGGCCGGCATCCACCCCACCGTAAGAAACAGAAGTCCGATTCCCCCAAGTGTCAGGAGGTTCCCGAAGAAGAAGGCTTCTTTGGGCCCCAGGCGGCCGGAAGGAATGGGTCTGGAACGGGTCCTCTCCATGAGGGCATCCAGCTCCCACTCTACGAACTGGTTGAGGGCCAGGGCGCCCCCCGTGGAGAGAACGGTTCCCAGGAGGGTCCAGACCACCGGGAGAAAATCAGCTTGGCCGCCGGCTGCAACCAGATATCCGACACCTGCCGTAACCATTACATAGCCGGCGATCCCGGGTTTGGTCAGCTCGTAAAAGACCGCCAAACGAGAGATTCTCTCCAGATACGGGCGGCTCCCCTGGGAACGCCCGGTTTCCATCGTAAGGTTCTGGGACACGGCCCCGGTTGTGGAAGTTCTTTCCTGACTACTGGCGGTCTCGCCTTCCTGGCGTGGTGAGAATGAAGTTGTCCGGCGGGGCGGGCTCTGGCAAGCAAGGGAACATCGGAAACTCCTGAGGGCCCATTCTAGTATAAGTAGGGTAGGGAACCCCGGGTGTGGAGCGTAGATTGGCAGAGTGGGTTCCAGGCAGGTCAGGAATGATACAGGACGAACAACCCTCGGTAATTGAGCGCCGGGCATCCCAGGATCGGGTGTTCCGTATCGCTTTGGGTGCGTCCCTGTTATTCCATGTCGCCATTTTCCTCTTCTGGCGGGTTGTGCCCATCCCGCCCTCTCCACTGTCGGCCGCTGGTCCCAGGGCAGGAGACTATTTCGCCGCCGGTGGCGGGATGGAATCGATGAATCTGCGGGTGCCCCCCGCCCGTCCGATTGTGCCGCCCCGGGTCCCCCTCATCAGCCTGGAGGACATCCCCATCGAGTTCGATGCCGATCCCCAGTTGGACCTGGCGGCCATGACGGGGGAGGCTCCCGGGATGTCAGAAGGTCCACCCGGGATCGAAGGCGGGCAGGGAAGGGGAGATGGAGGTACGGCGGCGGAGGGCTTCTTCCGGCTGGTTCCCCCCTCTCCCCGGGGTATGATCATCCCGCCGACGAACAGTAGCCTCAGGGGAAAGAAGGTGGAGGTGTGGGTGTTCGTGGATGCCGCAGGAAGGGTGGTGGCGGACTCCACCCGTTTGAATCCGCCCACGTCCGATCGGGGCTTCAACAGACGCCTGATCCAGGAAGCGGCGGAGTGGGTGTTTAATCCTGCCCGGCGGAACGATCAACCTGTTGCGTCCTGGTTTCCCTACACCATCAGCATGTAACGCCCAGCTAGGCCAACAGTTCTCTGTAGACCTCTTCCCACTCCCTGGCCACGTTCCGGAGGTCGTGTCGCTGGATTTCCAGCAGGGTCGCGTCACGCATTCGGTCACGCAGGGTGTCGTCGTGAAGCACCGTCCTGATGGCTTCCACGAATCCGTCCTGATCATCCGGTTCGATGAGGAACCCGTTCCCCCCGTCGATGATGAGGTCCTTGGTTCCTCCGGCATTGATCCCCACCGCCACGAGGCCGGCGGCCTGGGCTTCCATGAGGGCGAGTCCTTGGGTCTCGATCATGGAGGTCATGACGAAGACATCAGCAGCCCGATGGTACCCTGACAGGATCAGGTCTTCGTGGGGGATCATGCCCAGGAAGTGGATGTTCTTTAACCCCTGATCCTTTGTGTACTGGCGCACTTCCGATTCCATGGGGCCCCCACCGATGATGATGAGGTGGGCTTCCTCCTGGAGGTTTGGCCACGCTTCCAGAAGGAACATGAGGTTCTTCTCCCGGGCTACCCGCCCAACGGAGAGCACGATCTTGCCAGGGTATCTGTCCCGTATTTCCTGAGGATCCACGTCTGGGAACTTCTTGAGGTCTATGCCGTTGGAGATGACCCGGGTCGGGTATCTGAGGCCAAGGGCTTGAACCTCTTCTGCATAGGCGGAACTGGGCACGCTTACCAGGTCGCAGCGTCTGTAGAAGAAGTCGATATAGCTCTTCATTCCCTTGTCGAAGAGCCCGTGGTGCATCTTCCAGTGGGCCCTGTACTCCCTGGAGTCCACCGAGGTGTGGTAGGTGCCGATCAGGGGAAGGCCCCGGCGCCGGGCCACGGCCATGGCAAGCCGCCCAAGGAAGAGAGGCGTGTGGTAGTGAATCAGATCGAACCTTTCCTCCTTCGCGTATCGATGAATCCTCTCGTTGAATGGACTGGCGAATCGGAAACCAGGGTAGATCAATCCCGCCGAGATGGACCGAACATGTACGAACTCCACGTTTGGATGTTCGTACCGGTAACCCTTTGGAATCGGTGCGATGACGTGGATCTCATGCCCCCGGTCGGCCAGGGACCTGGCCAGGTCCCAAACCGCCACGGAAACCCCGGTTATGAAAGGGAGAAAGGTGTCGGTGAAGAAGGCAACCTTCATGAGCTTTCCGCCTGGGGGTGGAGGCCCATGGCTTCGGCTTCCCTGACAAACCGCCAGGGCATCCGGACCATCCTCTCCAGGTCTTTCCCGAGGAGGAGATCGATGTCATCAGGATGAACCGAAATCCGCAATGGGCCTCTCCAGCGCTTTGCCAGGACCACGTTCAAGCCGTTCCAGATCCGCAGGCTCACTTCCCGGAAGGTCGTGTCGGCCTCGAACCCCGCCAAGGGCAACCATCGGACCTGCCCAGTTCTGGCCTCCACGAAGCCACGTAGGATCTCGTACCAACGGAAGGGCAGCGACTCGAGGGCACTCATCGGAACGGAACCGAGGGCCCAGGCCGGAGGAACATAGAGCTCCGGTGCCGGGAGGTTGGAACGTTCGAACCAGTCGTAGCAACTCTGGATCAGCTCGGCCAACTCCTCGGCAGACCGGGAGAGGTGTTCGGCTTCCCTCCGGGAGATGAGAAGGCTGTGAACACGGTGGTAGAGGGTCCATGGGCTTGAGGTAGCTTTGTGGGTCCACCCGTGCCCAGCCATGGGGTAGCCTTTCTTGGCCAGCTCCTGCAGGGCCCCCAACAACTCGGGCGTCCATTCTTTGCCCGGCACGATAAGGAGGGTGGGCGGTGGTGCTCCGACGTTTTCGAGAAGAGCCAGGATCCGCTGAACTCTGCCAAACGTGGATGGCATCACATCGTGGACCGATACGATGGCATCAGGGGTCACCCTGTACCCTCCCCACTGAACTTGAACCGGGCGTTCAACTCGGAGAAGCGGTCCCTGATTTCATCCTCTTCCAGCCCGAACTCTCCCAACGAGTAGGAGTGCCGGCTTTGGTGTTCTTTGCCCCGATGGGACTCCGCAGTGAGCCTCTCCTGGAATCCCGGATCGATTTCCCAAGCGAACCGATCATAGGTTTCGAGGACGAACCCCCTCACGTCCTGTCTCATCTCTGCCAGGGGAACGAAGGCATGTTGATCTTCCGGCACTTCGGCCAAGGCAGAGAGGGCGTGCTTGGAAAAGAACTCCAGCATGGCCACGAAACGATCTCGAATCCGGGGCTCTGCGACATCGTAACCGAAGAGGTCCGCGCCGGTTCTGACGGAACTGAGGAGGGAAGGGACGACCTCCATTGGATCCCTCACGCAACAGAGAGTTTTCACGTCGGGAAAAGCTTCCCGGAGAGAGCGAAGGAACGGTGTGAACGACGGGTTCTTCGAGAGGAGTTGCTTCCCGGGCCCAACCACATAGAGGTGGCGTTGGAGCGCTGCCCTGTAAAAGGCCATGATGGGCTTTCTTTCTTCCTGGGAAAGCTCGTCGAACCGGGCCAAATCCCATATTCTCTCGTGGTACGGGAAGGGTACGATGAGGAGGAAGCAGGCAAAAACGGGAAGCAGGAGGAAGTAGTCCTCCTCGGGGTCGTCCAGCGATACTTCGTGGATGACTTCCAGCCAACCGAGGCCCGCCTTTTCGCCCCATCTGCCCAAGCGGGTGAAGGGTTTCCCAAGGGCCCGGTTCAGGCCGCCAACACCCAACCAGAACTTTCGCTCCGTCACCGATGGGGCCAGGAGCAACTCCCAAAGCCGCGTGGTGGTGAATCGCTCCGTGTCCTGAGCGAACACCCGGTGGAGAAAAGTGGTACCGCTTCGGGGCAGTCCCACGATAAAGAGGGGCTCCCGAATCTCGACTTTCCTGTAACCGCGAAAGAAGACCTCGTCCAAGAGGAACCCGACCCAGTGCGTGGCTTGGAGAAAGAGGAAGACGGGGACCAACAGCAGCAGGAGGCCGAGCCTCTTCTTGGTCCGGGGCCCCGTGGGCCAAGGGGGAAGGAGGGTCAGACGCAGAAGTCTAAAGATCAACGTCATGCAATGGGCCTTTAGGAAGCGCTGTACAAGTGGGGCGAACCGCGTTACGAGTGCCACAGGGCCAGATGCGAGGCGGGAATCCGATGGCATAGCTTTGCGCTACGCCGAGGAATCCCAACGAAACAGGTGGCCCCGTGCCGCCGTAACCCATAGGGCACAGGGGGATTGTGGCGCCATACGGTGTCAGAACTCCTCCCCGATGCTTTAGCATCGCCTTCGTCGTTCTTCCTTGTCTGGCATCCACAAAACCCCTGTGCGCGGCCGCACCCCACTTGTACAGCGCTTCCTAATACTCACCTGGGGGAGCCGGTCCCGGTGATTCCCTCTTCCACTACCGAACGTATCGCCTCCTGCTGATCGATCAGGCTCTGGAAATTCCCAACGGTGGCCTGCCAGCACAAGAATGAGCCGGCGAGGACCAAGCTGATCCCAACGAATTTCAGGCTTCGGCGCTGCCAGTTGGAGTTCAGGAGTTTCCGACTATGGGAAGCGATCCATGCCAGGGCGGTGGCTGTGGAGATATTGGTCAGGAAGATCAGGCCAGCGAACAACAAGCCCTCACCCGGACTCCGGTTCCAGGCCCGGAGCAGGAGGGGAGAGGCAATGATCAGCCAAAACAACCAGGGTGCCGGGTTCAGGAGCGTGCTGGCGATAACGTGGCCTGCGAGGGCGCTCTGCCTTCGGTCACCATCCCCACCCTTCTGTCGCATCCCACCTGCACCCTCCCCGTCGGACCTTAGGAACGGGCCCGTCTGGGAATGCTCCCTGAGGAACCGGATACCTACTACGATGACGATGGCTCCCCCGGTAATACCCAGCAGTGTCAGAGCCACCTCACCAAGTCTGTCCAGGAGGAGGGCCGAAAACAGCATTGGGACGACGTCGGTGACCAACGGGGTGAGGGCGAGGATGAATCCGGATTTGAAGCCCTTCTCCAAGGCGGTTCCTGCCACCATGGTGGTGTAGGGGCCCGGGGCCAGACCGGCAACGGTGCCGAGCAGCATGGCAGTGACGATAGTGGTGGTCAAACGAACCCCGTTCGGTGGATCTGTTGGTGGGTGCCTCAGGCATGGTAGCAGATGGGAGGGGATCAGGGGAGAGGCGAGGGGGAATCGGTTGCTGGCCGAGCGGGTAGGGTCGATGTGTAGCATCTGGGAACGGGCAGTTTTAGCTTCAACGTCATGACCCGAAGAGCCAAGCGGATCCTGTGGGTGGATGACGAGATCGATCTACTCCGACCTCATCTCCTCTTCCTACAACAGCGAGGGTATCACGTCGATGCCATCACCAACGGCGATGATGGCCTAGCCCTTCTGCGTGAGGACCCCTACGACCTGATCCTCTTGGATGAGCAGATGCCGGGCACCTCCGGCCTGGAGGTTCTGGAGGTCTTGCGGCGTGAGGATCCCCATGCACGGGTCGTCATGGTCTCCAAGTCGGAAGAGGACAGGACCATGACGGAGGCCATCGGTAGCAGGGTGGACGCTTACCTGGTGAAACCCACCAGCCCCCGCCAGGTCCTTTCGGTGGTAACCCGTATCCTGGAGGGATCCGCCATTCGACAGCAGCAGGCCGCCCAGGACTTCGCGGCCCGCTTCCCCAAGCTGATCCTCCTACGGCAGGAGGCTCGGACGGAAGGGGAATTCGCCGCCCTTTATGAGGAACTCGTGGATTGGCATGTCCGCCTCGATGCTGCGGGGGAGGCGGGGTTGCTGGACACCGTGAACTCGCTGGTGGTGGAGCTCCGGCGTGATTTCGGGAGTTGGATCCGGCAACATTATCCTCGCTGGGTGCGAAAGCAGGAGCCGGGTCCTCTCCTTTCCGTGGACGTGGTGAGGGAGTTGTTGGTTCCGCTTCTTGGTCCGAACCCCGTCTATTTTGTGGTACTGGACTGCATGCGCCTGGATCAGTGGAGGGTCATTGCGCCTCTCTTGGCCCCACATTTCGAGATCGAGGAACACCTCCACTTCTCCATCCTTCCCACCGCCACACCGTATGCTCGAAACGCGTTGTTCAGTGGGAAATTCCCCGATCAGATTGCCCGGGAACGCCCCGGTTGGTGGAACAACTCCGACGACGAGGGGAGCCTCAATGCGTTTGAGGACGACCTCCTGACGGCACAGCTGAAGTTCTTGACCGGGCGTGAGGTCCCGGTTCACTACGAGAAGATCTTTTCGGACCGTGATGAGGAGCAGGTGAGGGCCAGGGTCCGCTCGGCTCTGAAAACCAAGGGTACAGTAGTGGCCCTGGTCTTCAACTTCGTCGATCTCATGACCCACGGCCGGAGCGAGTCACCCATCCTCATGGAAGTGGCGAAAGACGAGCTGGCCCTCAGGGACCTGACCCGGTCCTGGTTCGAGAGATCCACCCTGTTTGCAGTGCTGAAGGAAGCTGCCGCCCAGGGCCACCACGTTCTTTTCACCACCGATCATGGCTCCATCCTCTGCCAACGTCCCACTACCGTGTTCGCTCGAAAAGACGCCACCGCCAATCTGCGGTATAAGTCCGGGGGGGATCTCCGGGCCGAGGATCCCGGTTCAGTCTTCGCCACCAACGATCAGAAGGACCTGGGATTCCCAGCGGGAAAACTGGGCACCGCGTACCTGTTGGCCATGGAGGACTATTTCTTCGTGTATCCCACGAAGCTCCGGGAGTATCAGGCCCGGTACCGGAACTCCTTCCTTCACGGCGGGATCTCACCAGAAGAGATGATCGTTCCTGTTTCCCACCTCATCCCCCGCCCGCGATGAGGACGTATCTACGTATCCTGGGATATCTAAAGGCCCACGGGTGGGTCTTCGGTGCCGCGGTGGTTGCCACTTTCATATTTGCTGGCCTGGATGCTTTTTCCTTTCTCCTTGTCATTCCCTTTCTGCGGGCTCTTTTCACCGAAGCAGACGCCCCGCGGCCCGAAGCCATCAGCGTTGGTGACGACAAGCTGGACCAAATCCTGAATGGGACCATTGGCAGGCTTGTGGACTTGGATGCCCCCCCTCAGGAGGCCATCTGGGGGATCATCCTGTTCATTCTCGGCATCTTCGCCCTGAAGAACGTCTTCGATTTCCTGAAGGTCTATCTCATGGCCCGTGTCCAGCAGGGTGTGACCAGGGACCTCAGGGATACCGTTTACGACCACCTCCTTGAACTGGATATGGCCTTCTTCGGAAGGACCAAGATGGGCCAAATCCTCTCCCGTCTCACCTACGACGTGGAGCAACTCCGCGTCCTGGTGGCCAAGGAGCTGGGAAAGGTGGTTTCGTCGGTCTTCGAGTTTACAGCGACGGTGGTGGCCGCCGTGGTCATCTCCTGGCAGCTTACCCTGGCGGCCTTCATTGTGGTGCCTTTCACCATGGGCATCTGGGGCCCGCTCATCCGGAAGCTGAAGCGGTATGACCGCCGGGTCCTGAGTTCGGCTGCCGACGTCAATGCCCATATCCAGGAAACCCTCAGTGGGATCCGCCTGGTAAAGTCCTCCTCGACAGAGGAGTATGAAAGAGAGCGATTCCACGGCCTCACCCTGCGCTATTACACCCGTTTCCTGCGTTCCGAAAAGCTCCGGGCCCTGGCATCTCCTATTACGGAGATGCTCTCGGCCATCGGAACGGTCATCCTCCTCTGGTTTGGAGCCCGCCTGGTCCTGGTTTCGGGGTCCCTCACACCGGAGAAGTTTATCGGGTTCCTGGTCTTGTCCATGAAGCTCTACTCCCCGGTGAAGTACCTGGCCAAGTTCCCGGCCCTGATCCAACCGGGCCTGGTTGGAGCCGAGAGGATCTTCGAGTTCATGGATGCTCCGATCGAGGTCAGGGACGCCGACGAATCCCGCCCATTCCCTGGCCTCCTGGAGGAGATCTCCTTTGACGGTGTGACCTTTGAGTACCGTCCTGGAGAACCGGTTCTCCAGGACATCTCGTTCAAGGTGCCCCGAGGTTCGGTCGTGGCCTTGGTCGGACCTTCGGGCGCGGGAAAGACGACACTGCTTGATCTTCTGACCCGCTTCTACGATGTGACGGCGGGGAGCATCTTGGTGGACGGGACCGACATACGGCATTTCTCTCTCCGGGGTCTCCGAGGTTCCCTGGGCATCGTCTCCCAGGAGACCATCCTCTTCCACGACACGGTCCGGGCAAACATCGCCTACGGGAGTCCCGAAGCAACTCAAAAGGAGGTGGAGCGGGCTGCCGAAACGGCCCATGCCCATGAGTTCGTTCGGGAACTACCGCAGGGTTACGAGACGGTGGTGGGGGAGAGGGGCACGGAACTGTCAGGCGGTCAACGACAAAGGTTGGCCATCGCCAGGGCGATCCTGAGGAATCCTCCGATCCTGGTTTTCGATGAAGCCACCAGCTCCCTGGACACTGAGGCCGAGCGCTTGGTTCAGCAGGCGATTGAGCGGTTGTTGGAGGGTCGAACAGTTTTTGTCATCGCCCACCGGCTCTCCACCGTGCAACGGGCCGACCAGATCCTGGTGTTGGAACAAGGGCGGATCGTCGAGAGGGGGACCCACCAGGAGCTCGTGTCGGCGGAAGGTCTTTATCACAGGCTCTATGAAATGCAGTTTTCCGACGAGGAGCTGGCCCTTGGCGGGCCAGAGCTCCGCCTCCCCGACAACTTGGTGAGGGGCAATCCCTCAAGTCTCTGACCTTGCCAGACGCTCCCACCCCAGCAAGGGCCCATCGAAGGCCACGACTCCGCCACTGGCTCGAGTTTGGTTTGTATCGGCTGGGCGTGGGTGTTTTGAATCTGGTTCCGGAGGGGTTGGCTCTCTCCCTTGGTGAGGGGTTAGGGTGGACGGCTGGGGTCCTCTTCCGCCTCCGATGGCGTACGGTTACGGATCACCTCCGGCAGGCCTTCCCTGATGCAGACCGGGAGTGGCGGCGTTCGGTGGCCCGGGCATCCTTCCGACACGTTGGGCGTCAGTCGGTGGCCACCTTCAGGTTGGGCCGGATGGGGATCGACGAGGTCCGGAAACGGACGGAGGTAGTCGGCTACGATGTTATGCGTGAGGCATGGGCTGAAGGGAAGGGGGTGATTGTGCTGACGGGTCATTTTGGGAATTGGGAGGTCGGAGGGGCTTCCATCGCGGCTCATGGGATTCCCTGCGATGTCGTGGCCCAGCGGCAACGAAATTCCCTCTTTGATGCGGATCTTGTCGCCAACCGAAACCGGCTCGGTCTACGGGTCATAGAGCGTGGGAATGCTCCGAAGGAGGTCCTCAGGGCCCTCCGAAACGGACGGGCCGTTGGGATCGTGGGTGACCAGAACGTCCGCCGTGGTGGCGTGTTTGTGGACTTCTTCGGGAAACCGGCCGCCACGGCCCGGGGCACTGCCATTTTTTCCCTTCGGGCCGGGTCGCCGATCTTTCTGGGGATGGCCAGGAGCTTGCCGGGTAGCCCCCAACGTTACCGTGTCACCTTTGAGCGAGTCGATATCACCTCCACCGGCGATATGGAAGAGGACGTGCTTCGATTGACCAGGGCTCACACCGAGCTTCTGGAAGAGAGGGTACGGGAGGCACCCGAACAGTATTTCTGGCAACACAGGAGATGGAAGACTCTACCTCCGGCGGACGGTTGAGCAAGCCTGCCCCATTTGCGCAGGGCTGTCCTGCTCCTGGACGGATCCTCGGAGGACCCTCCCGGTACAATCCCCGGGAGCCAGTTCGAAGTCCCGCGGGATCGAAGGCAGTAACCGAGTTGGAGAAAAACTCCGACTCCTGGTGTAGAAAGAAGGAGACAGGGCGGTGGGGAAACTGAAACGAAAGCGAACCACGTGATCTATATAACCATCCCGGTTCACAACGAGGAGAACACTATCGGTGTTCTCCTTTGGAAGATCCGGAACGTCATGGGCGAGTTCGGACGGGATTACGAAATCCTGGTCCTGGACGACGCTTCCACGGATGGGACCCGGGAGGTTCTCAAACGGTACCGGCGCAGCCTCCCTCTCAGGGCGTTTTCGTCGGAAGAGCGGTTGGGTTACGCTAGTGCTCTTGAACGCCTGATCCGGCAGGCGGTGGAACGGGCCCCCTACCCGAAGAGGGATGCGATCGTAACCCTTCAAGGGGACTTCACGGAACATCCCGAGAACCTGGTCCCCCTGGTCAAGACGTTGGAGGGTGGTGCGGATGTGGTGGCAGGGAGCCTCACCGAAACGGAAGGTGGAGGGCCTCTGCCGTTCCGGTTTGCACGGTGGGCCGCTCCGCGTGTGCTTGGGTCCTCCCTCAAAACCTGTCCCGTCTCCGACCCTTTCAGCAGCTTCCGGATCTATCGGGTCATCGTATTGAAGAAGGCCCTCCGGACCCTGGGTGAGGCTCCGCTCATCCAGTTGGGTGGATGGGCAGGGAACGTGGAGCTTCTAGATCTAGCCGTCCACCACGCCCGGCGGGTTGAGGAGATCCACCTCGGCCTCCGCTACGATATACGAACCCGGAAATCCCGGTTCAAGACGATTCCCACCCTCAGGGAGTTGAATCGGATCCGGGGGAAGGTCAGCTGGACCCCTGAGAAGGAAGTGGCATGAGGGCTCGGCTGCCGATTCTGGTGGCCCTCCTGACCGGCCTGATCGGCTTCGGCAGGGAGGCTCTTACGGGCCAGGTTCCTGAGCTAATGGATTCGGTCACGACCAAGATCGATCCCCCGATGCAGGTGCCCTTTGGTCTCGGGGAACTGCTGGAGTACGATGTCAAGTTGGGCTTCCTGGGAAAGAAGGGTGAAGGTTTCATGTCGGTGGACGGTCTCGAGACCGTGAGGGGGCGGACCACCTACCGGGTCACCATGGCTTATGAGGGCGGCTTCTTGTTCGCCAAGGTGAAGGACCATTTCAAGAGTTGGTTCGACGTGGCGAACCTCGTGACTCTCCGCTCCATGGAGGACACCAAACAGCTCGGCCGGGAACGCTACAAGCACTTCGAGTTCTTTCCTGAGACTCGCACCTGGGAGAGAGAGGACAACGGGAACTCCGGGGACATGCCCACCTCGGAGCCCTTGGACCAGATTTCCTTCTTTTATTTCATTCGGACCCTTCCCCTGGAGGTGGGTGAGGAATACACCTTCAATCGGTACTTCAAGGAGAGCGGGAACCCCGTGATCCTCAGGGTGCTCCGGAAGCAGACGGTCAGAGTGCCAGCCGGCACCTTCCCCACAGTTGTGGTCCAACCCATCATCAGGTCCAGTGGCTTGTTTGGGGAAGGGGGTGAAGCGGAACTGTTCTTCTCTGATGATCCCCGGCGGCTTTTGGTTCTCATGGAATCCGATATCCCCATCATCGGCCGCCTGTCCCTTCATCTCCGGAGCATTACCGAGGGCACCCGCCTAGCGCCCGTCGGAGAGCCAAGGTCGGAGGAGACGAGGGACGGGTCCCCCGGCCCTGGTGGGTGACGATTTGATCCCCGACGCTTGTAGGTGGTGAAATGACCCCCGGTCCGGGCGCGCCGAGTGATCCTCTAGGGCCCCCAGAGATCGACCTCTCGAAGGTCCGCACCGTGCCCGTGGACACCCGTGCCAATAAGGTCTCCACTGGCGTCTTCGCCGCGTCGCCAGGATCTGGGAGTTCTTTCCGGGATTTCCTGGACTCCCTCCCACAGATTCTGGAGGCCGAGTCCTTTCGGGCGGTGGCACGGGGTGTTGCCCAGGCATCCCGGTCCGGCAAAGGGGTCCTCTGGATGTTGGGGGGCCACACCATCAAGACCGGCCTGTCACCGCTTTTCATTCGGATGATGGACCGGGGGGTGGCCACTTTTATTGCCGGGAACGGATCTGTAGCCATCCACGACTACGAGGTGGCCCGCTGGGGTGCCACATCGGAGGATGTGGACGAGGGACTCCGGGACGGGTCCTTCGGCATGGCCGAAGAGACGGGCCGGGAAATGAACGAGGCCTTGAAGGCAGGTTCGAAGAGGGGTATGGGTTTTGGCGAAGCCTTGGGATGGGCTCTTTCTCAACGGGATGACCTGGCAGCTCCGGACCGCTCCCTCCTCTTACAGGCTTACCGCCTGGGTATCCCCTTAGGTGTCCACGCCGCCATAGGGTGCGAGATCATCCACCAGCATCCCGCAGCCGATGGAGCGGCCATCGGCGAATGCTCCATGCGGGATTTCCGCCGCCTGGCCCAGTGGCTTCCCTCGTTGCACGAGGGCGGCGCCGTCCTGAACCTGGGCTCCGCGGTCGTCATGCCGGAGGTGTTTCTCAAGGCCCTGGCCTTGGCTCGAAACGTTCATCACGGGCAACCAGGCGGATTCATGACGGCGGATTTCGACATGATCCGTCACTATCGTCCCTGGATGAACGTGGTCGACCGCCCCACCCGCACAGGCGGGGGGGAGGGGTTCCGGATTACCGGGCACCACGAGATCATGATCCCCCTACTTGCCTGGGCTGTGGAGGAGTATCTCTCCGCCCCTCCCCAGGAGCCGTCTAGCAAGGGTCCTTCGGAAGACCCTCCTTTGGATGCTTCTGGTACTGGGTAGCGCCGGTTGGCCCACGCTCCGAACCCAGCGACTGAAGTTGGTCTGGCTGCTGGCAATCCCCTTCCTGCTCCTTTCGACGCCCTCTGCCCTGACTCTTCTGGTGGGCGCGGTCGTTTCGTTCCCGGGTCTTCTGCTTAGGGGGTTGGCGGCAGGATCCATCCACAAGGACCAGGAGTTGGCCACGGGAGGTCCCTACCGGCATCTGCGACACCCCCTCTATCTGGGCAGCTTTCTCTTGGGTCTCGGGCTTGCCTTGGCCGGTGGGCGGTGGTGGTTCCCTTTTCTCTTCTCGTGCCTCTATTTCTTCCTCTATCGGCGGACCATCCGGGCGGAGGAGGTCGGGTTGGAGTCCCTCTTCGGGGAGGAGTACGTGGCGTACCGGGAATCGGTACCAGCTTTTGTACCTCGGCCCCGGGGCCACGACCCGCCGACTTCTTCCCCTGGTTTTCGACACCGGCTCTACCGCAGGAACAAAGAGTGGCAAGCGGCAGCCGGGGCTGCGGTTGGATTCGGCCTCCTCTGGGTGAGGATGCATATCCTGGGTTGATGAAGGACTCAACCGGGGCCCGGCGGTATTGCGGCAATGACGGTTCCTTGAAAGGTTCGGGAATCCCGAAATACCGAAAGAACAGGAGAACACCATGTGGAACCGGTTGATGGCCTTCGCCTTGGTGAGCGTCATGTTCGTTGG
>JBDHGR010000014.1:0-27394 GCA_039589815.1 Gemmatimonadota bacterium
CGCCACCGCGGCCGGAAGGAGGGCCCGGAGGCCGACCCCAACAGCAGCAAGAGGCCGAGCCCCTGGATCCGAACCGGGACGGAATCTTCAAGAGCACCGATTACGGCGTCACCTGGGAGAAGGTGAACGATTGGAACAACCGGCCGTCGTACTACAGCCAGATTCGGGTCGACCCGAACGATTCGGATGTGATCTGGGGCTTTGCCTCTCCCATGGCCTACTCTGACGACGGCGGGAAGACCGTAATTTCCGGGCGGCCTGTACAGGGGAACACCCATATCGACTACCACGCCGGATGGATCGATCCCAACAACTCCGACCACGTGGTCGTGGGAGGGGACGGTGGCATCAACGTCACCTGGGACCGGGGGAAAAACTGGGAAGTCGTGAAACAGATGGGCCTAGGCCAGATCTACGACTTTTCCGCAGACATGAGGAAGCCGTACTACCTGGTTGTAGGGCTCCAGGACAACGGAGTGTGGGTGGGTGCCAGCCGGGGTAGGATCACCCGGGGGGTGACGAACGCAGACTGGTTCGCCCTGTCCAACGCCGATGGATTCGGCAGCCAGGTGGATCCTACGGATTTCAACACCATCTATGCCTCGACCCAGGGCGGGGCCATCTACCGGCGGGATCTGAGGACCGGACAGAACCAGGGGATCCGGCCCCAACCACCCCGCCCGGATTCAGGCGCCGACCGCGAGCGGTACCGCTTCGACTGGAACACCCCCTTCCTCCTCTCACCTCACAATCCGCAAACGCTCTATGTCGGCGGTAACAAGGTTCTTAAGTCCGTGGACCAGGGGGACACCTATACCGAGGTCAGCCCCGACCTTACCGCTCAACCGGAGGCCCGGAGCAGTGCCCTCGTGTCCCTGGCGGAGTCACCCATCGTCCAGGGTCTTCTCTGGGCCGGATCCAACGATGGGAACGTTTGGGTGCGGAGGGGTGAGATGGTCGAATGGGAGCTGTTGAACGGCAATATTCCCAACGCTCCCGAGGCGTACTGGGTCAAGCACGTCGAAGCCTCCAACCACGAAGCCGGGCGGGCTTTCGTTGCGTTTGACGGGCATCGTCATATGGATTTGGGCCCGCACATCTTCATGACCGACGACTACGGAGAGAGTTGGTCTGATATCACCGGGAACCTACCCGAGGGCTCCATCTATGTTGTCCGGGAGGACCCGAAGAATCCCGACCTCCTCTTCGCTGGGAGCGAGGTGGGCCTCTATTTCACCATCGACAGGGGATTGACCTGGGCCCGGTTCATGAATGGCCTGCCCACGGTTCCGGTCCATGACCTCCTCATTCACCCCCGGGACGACGACCTCATCGCCGGCACCCACGGGCGTGGGGCCTGGATTGCCGACAACATCACTCCCCTGCAGCAGCTCACGCAGGATGTTATGGAGGGGGACCTGCAACTCTTCGACGTGCGCCCCGAAGTCCAGTGGCTTACGACCTACGAGTTCTCTTGGACCACGGACAAGCGATTCTACAAGGACAATCCACCCACCGGGTCCACCATTGCCTTCTATCTGAAAACCGAGCCCACCCAGCTGGCCACCCTGGAGGTCTTGGATATCGCAGGGGATGTCAAACGAACCATTGAACCGGAGCTACACGCCGGACTCAATACGGTGTTCTGGGATCACCGGGGCGATCCGCCGCCGCCGCCGGAAATGCCGGAGGGCCAACAGCAACGCTTCCGCAGACCTCCGCCCCCGGTTGCCCCCGGCGAGTATCTCGTTCGCCTGACCATAGGAGACGAGGTTCAAACCACCCGGCTGGTCATCGAGAAGGACGTTCCGGGCTACATGGGACGCTGATCAGAGCAAAGAGCCCAGCCAAACAGCAGAGGTCGACAAAGAAAGCCCCTGCCCTGGAGATGTCACCAGGGCGGGGGCCTCTTCCGTTGGGGTCGTCTCCAGACCGGACGCTCTCGGGGCGGCCTCTCCGTCACCCCTTCATCATGGCTTCGATATCGCCGATCTCCTTGGGGACGGCAGAGGTGAGGATCTCGTTCCCATTCGCCGTGATCAGAACATCGTCCTCGATCCTGACTCCGACGTTGATGTACTTCTCGTAGACTGGCTGGATGGCCTCGAGGAATGTTCTCATCTCGGCGTCTTCCGCACTGGATCCCAGCCGGGCCAAGGCCGCGTCCAACCGGCCTGCGGGGAAATAGAGACCCGGCTCCATGGTCATGATCATGCCAGGCTGATAGAACTTCTCGCCCGGGACTCGGCCGAATTCGGACCACACGTCATGGATGTCCAGGCCGATGAAGTGATAATAACCGTGTGCGATGAAAAAGCGCCTTTGGGCCTGATTTTCTTTGTCCAGAATGAGTCCCAGGTCGTATAAGCCGTCGATGAGGACATCCTGGGCCGCCTCTCTGACCATGCTCATGCTGACTCCCGGCTTCATGAGCTCGATGGCGGCCTTCTGGGAGTTGAGCACCACCGTGTAGATCTCACGTTGTTCCCTGGAGAACTCACCACTCACCGGGATCGTACGGCTGATGTCTGCGGTGTAGCTGTTCCACCACGCGCCCACGTCGAAGACGATTATGTCACCGTTTTCCAGGACGCGCTCACCGGCTCCGAAGTGCACGTTTGTGGCGTTCGGTCCCGAGGCGGCTTGAAGGAATGAAGAGCCCGGCGACCCCCGCCGATGGAAACCATCTTCCAGCAGGGCCGCCAGGTCCTGTTCCTGCATCCCGGCCTCCACCGTCCTGAAGACATCGTTCAGTCCTTCAGCGGTGATCTGGCAGGCCCGTCTCAAGAAGTCGATTTCGAAATCGTCCTTGATGACCCTCATTCCCGCGATGGTGTTGTCGATGTTCTCGAGAGTGGACACCAGAGATAGGGTTCGGCCCGTCTCCTGGAAGGTATCCATGCCTCGAAAGGAGATGTGGGCGGTCTTCCGGCCCCTGGTGGAAGCGGCCAGGTGACCGGGAAGCTCTGGAGGCCGATAGGCCCGTGCCGAAACCTGCCCATCCGCGTACTCCCACTCCCCTGTTTGGGTGAAGAGGGCTTCTTCCACTTCCCCACCGGGAACCAGCACCAAGGCTGCGCCGGGCTCTTTGATCCCGGTGAGGTAGTAGAACGGCTTGTTGAAACTCCCCTGTTCCGCGTCGGAGAAGAGGACGGCGAGGCCCTGCCCCAGAGACTCCATGAGAGTTTGACGACGGGTGGCGTACATCTCTTCCTGAGCGGAGATAGGCCCGCCCAAAGAAAGCAACCCAACCACACCCAACAGAATCATCCGCTTCTTCATTTGGAGACCCCTCTCTCTGGCCGGTCGCGCTCGGCCGGGTACGCCGGATCTTGAGGTTTGATCAAAAGGGCGCGCCCACCATGGGATGGGCGCGCCGGATCGAGTAACCTATCCCAGATTTTCCTCAATTGTCTTTCGACCGTAGCGGATCCGCCCGGACGGTGATCGTGCCGGTATAAACTTCCCCGCCGGCTGTCATTGTCACCTTATAAGTGCCAGGCGTAGCCGGTACCCCGCGGTTTCTTGAACCGCGGCCTCCGCCTGCCGGTTGCTGGGGTTGCGATCCCTCCGGCGGGTCGAAGCGCATGTCCCACCCGAGCCGGCCGATGCCCGCCTCGGCGGGGAACGTGAAGGTCCGTTTGTTCTTTCCCGAAACGTCCGATATCACGACGGACACCTCTCCGGTAATCCTCGGACTCAAGTAGTAGTTGATCGCGGCATTCCGCGATGGGTTCTCTCCCCGAAAGTAGAGTCCGCCTCCCCTGCCGGATCCTCCCGCACCAAGTGTGACCCTCAACCACTGCGTGGCGGTACGATTCTCGAAAAGATGAGCTGGCGCCTCCATAACCTCGGGCGTCGCTTGCTGCAATGGTGTGATGTCATCCATGATCCACAACCCTCTTCCGTGGGTCCCCGCAACGAGATCGTTGTCCCGGGGGTGAATCACGAGGTCGTGGAAAGCCACGGTGGGCATATTCCGGTTGAGCTTCGTCCACGAGTCGCCGCCGTTGATGGAATAAAACACGGCGAACTCGGTTCCGAGGAAGAGAAGGTTGGGGTTCTTCAGGTCTTCCTTGAGGACGTAGACCGGCTGCCCTTTCGGCAGATTATGGGTGATGTTTGTCCATGTTTCCCCGAAATCGGTGGTCTTGAATACCCACGGATCGAAGTCGGCGCTCCGGTGCCCATCGATGGTGACGTAGCAGGTCCCCTCGTCGAAATGTGATGCTTCCACGCGGCTGATCCATAGATCCGGCGCCGGAAGGCCCTGCAGGTTTTCCGCAGTATTCGTCCAGGTCTTCCCACCGTCTCTGGTCAGCTGCACGTTTCCGTCATCGGTTCCGACCCAGATCACGCCCTGCCGCAGGGGCGATTCCGAGATGGTGATGATCGTACCGTGGAATTCCGCGCCCCCGCCCGGGTTGTGGTCGGGCGTCAGACCGCCGGACTCCTTAATGGTCTTGTGGTACTCATTCTTGGTCAGGTCCGGGCTGATCAGGTACCAAGATTCGCCCTTCTCCACCGTCTTGAAGAGGTGATTGGCGCCGAAGAATACCGTGTGCGGGTTATGCGGAGACATGACGATGGGGCTACTCCAGTTCCACCGGAATGCCCCCGAACCGTTCCCGGGTGAGGGTCCCCATCCCTTCTCCAGCTGGAGTTCCTCTATCTCGGGCGTGATGTAGTCATCGTAATTGACGATGTTCTGACCCTTCTGGGGCCTCAACGACTGTGATTCCCGCGTCTCTATGTCGATCCGCTCGATCCGCCCTCCGCTGTTCGAAGGATGCGGCTCCGAATAGACGACGCGCCAGTCCGTCGGGTCTACCTGGACATGGTATCCGTCCCCTCCGCTGATCGAGAACCAGGAATCTTTATAGATCCCGTTGTCACGCGTGGCCGAGGGGCCACCCCAGGTTCCGTTGTCCTGCAACCCGCCGTAAACGTAATAAGGGTCGCGCATATCAACGCCGATCATATAGAACTGACTCACGACGAAGTTATTGAACATGACATAGTTGGCGCCGTGGTCGTGCGTCAGATAGAGGCCGCCGTCGTTCCCGACATAGAACCGGTCCTCGTTCGTCGGGTCCAACCACAGCGCATGATAGTCGCTGTGGATACCCTCCCCCCCGAAGCGTTGCAGGGTCCTGCCGCCATCCTCCGAGTATTGAAAACTCCCGGTCAGGAAATAGACCAACTCGTCGTCGAACGGGTTGATCCAGACGTGGCTGTAATAAAAAGGGCGGTTCTGATACCGGTTCATGAACATCCACGAATCTCCGCCGTCCTCCGAACGGTAGATTCCCGAACCGAGCTTTGTCATGTCTGCATACTCGGGATCGTTCCGGCCCGGTTGAAACCCGTGCTCGTAATAGGCCATCAAGACGTCGGGGTTACTCTTGGAAATGGCCAAACCGATCTTTCCCGAATCCCCCTCGGGGAGCCCGTCAGTCAGCTTTGTCCAGGTTCGGCCGCCGTCAGTGCTCCTGAAGATCCCGCCGTTGGGTCCACCGCTGTCGAGCCTGTAGGCCGTCCTCAACCTCTGCCAGAACGCCACATACAGGGTTTCCGGATTCTCCGGATGCATGATGAGCTCGATAGCTCCGGTCTTCCCGTCGTCGGGGAGTCCATGGGTGAGCTTTGCCCAGCTTTCCCCACCGTCGGTGGTCTTGAAAAGACCGCGGTCGCCGATATATCCCCAAATGCAACCTGCTGCTGCGACCCAGGCGATATCAGGGTCTGTCGGGTGTGTGAGCACGGTACCGATGGTACAAACGTCCTCTAGCCCCATACGGGCGAAGGTCTCTCCACCGTCGATAGATTTATAGATTCCGTCTCCCCAAGCAGCGCTGTTTCTCCCGCACTCCTCACCTGTACCGACCCAGATGATATCGGGGTCCGGTTGAAAGACTGCGATGTCGCCGATGGAAGCCGAGCCGTAGTCGTCGAAGATCGGCTCCCACGAGTTTCCGGCATTCTCCGATTTCCATACGCCTCCCGAAGCCGACGCGGCCCAAACCTTCGTAAAGTCGTTCTCCAGCGCCTCGATGTCGGAAATGCGGCCCCCCATGTTGACGGGCCCGATGTTCCGCCATCGCAGATCTTTGATAAGGCTCTCTTCCAGGATTTGCGCGCCGAGGAACCCGGGGAGGAGACACAGGATCGAAAAGGCCGTGATCAAAGATGAGATAGGATGCCGAATACTGCTCATGGGAATCTCCGGGATTGTGGGTGCTTTCGCGATGACGTCATGCCTCCGCCATTGGCCTGCCAAGGGCGCTCTGGTGGGGTGGAGCTCCCTCGAATGGGGAGACTCCGGGTGCCCCAGGTCGAAGTAACCTGGAGTGGGATCATCCGGATCCAGGGGCTCCAATGATTCCACCCATATTCCGATCCTGGAGCATCCGGTTGAAGGCATCCACGTCACCGGCCACCAGTGCTCTCAACTCGCTCCCGTACTCCACCATCTGGGATCTCAGGAGCTCGTATACTTCCCGCTGTTGCTGGTTGGGAGCGAAATCCACGGATGAGGCCAAGTCGCCACCAAGGACCGACATCTTGCTGTAGAGCATATTCGGGAAACGGAAGGACTTGGAATCACCCTCCACCGCGACGGGTTGGAGAATCTTGTCCTCCACAGCCTGCAGTTTCGCGTACAGGGTCCCGGCTTCAGCTCGAACGGAGGCGGAGCTTTCACCCCGACCCAGGGACTCCATGAGATCGTTGAGCTGCTTCTTCATCCACTCGATGTCGTTGATCAGTCCGGAAATGGTCGTGATGTCGTCTCGAACTTGCAGCTGGAGGGCCACCATCTCCTGGATATCGGCCAAGGTCCCGTCGGAACGGGGATCCTTCCGGATCTCCAGCGGCTGAGTGAATTCCTGTCCGCCCACGGTCAGCTTCACGGTATAGTTCCCCGGGGCGACAGTTACGCCACTGAACCCTCCGCCGGTACCCCAGCTAAGGACCGGGATCCACCCCTCGCGTTCCCACTGGGTCCGGAACCGCTTTTCCTCGACGACGTGAGGGTTTCCTGGTGGTTTGGTCCGGATTCTTGCCTGGTCGGGCCCGGGGTATCTGAGGTTCCAGGAAACCCGGTTGATTCCGGCATCTCGGCTCCCCCTGAGGGTGTTCACGGTTTCGCCCCCAGAGTCCAGGATCTCGATGTTCACCGGGCCGGACGAGGCTTCCTTCAGGTAGTAGTTGATGTACGCGGTGGAGTTGGCTCCCGGTCCACCCACCTGCCTGTGCATCCGATACGTGGGCCGAGGCACAAAAAGATGAGCGTCAGAAGCCACCACCTCATCGGTGAGTTGCTGGAGGGGGGTCACGTCGTCCATGATCCAGAAGCCACGACCGTAGGTGGCGATGACCAGGTCGTTGAAGTGCTCCTGGACCACCACGTCGTGGACGGGGGCGTGAGGGAGATTGTTTTGCAAAGGCAGCCAGTTCCCACCGTCATTGAAGGAAACGTAGATGGCGTTCTCGGTGCCCAGGTACAGGAGGCCCTGCCGGACCGGGTCTTCATGGACCCAGTGCACGTAACTGAAGACACTCCTGGGAAGATCCGAAGCGATTGAGGTCCAGCTCTGGCCATAGTCCGACGTCTTGTAGACGTATGGATCGCGGCCGTTCATCTGGTGGAAATCCACACTCATGTATGCTGTTCCGGCGTCATACTTCGAGGCGTGGATGTTGCTAACGGTGCCCCAAGGGGGAAGGCCGGGGACGTTCTCCGTGAGGTTCGTCCAGCTCTCTCCGCCGGATCGTGTGATATGCACGAAGCCGTCGTTGGTCCCGGCCCAGATCACACCTTCCTCCACCGGTGACTCGGCGATGGCAAAGACCAGTTGAGCCATCTCCACCCCGATGTTGTCCTTCGTCAGACCGCCGGAGGGGCCCATCAACGAGGGATCGTTCCCGCTGAGGTCCGGGCTGATGATCTGCCAGATTTCACCACCATCGGTGGTCTGGTGCACGTACTGGCTTCCCACATAGACCTTGTTGTGGTCGTGGGGAGAGATGGTGATGGGGAAGGTCCAGTTGATCCGATACCTCACGTCCTTTGCCGCCGCCCCATAACTGGATTCCGGCCAGACCTTCACGGTGCGCTGATGCCCGGTGCGGTAATCCACCTTGGTGAATCCGCCCGTATAACACCCGCCCCAGACGATCTCGGGGATCACCGGGTCGGGAACGATGAATCCGCTCTCGCAGCCCGCGCTGGACTCCCATCCTTCCGGCACCCTGCTCCCTCGCCCACCACCGGAGGTGCTGGCACCTTTGTACCCGGATCCATCCTGCATCCCGCCGTAAACGAAGTAGGGTACCTGGGTGTCCACATTCACGTGGTACATCTGGGCAATGGGTAGCTCGATTCGCCTCCAGGTCTTCCCACCGTTGAAGGTCATGTTGGCACCGCCGTCATCGCTGATCATCATGCGTTCGGGGTTCAACGGATCGGCCCACATATCATGGGTGTCCCCGCCCCAGCCCGATCGCTCCGTGGTCAGGCCACCGTCGTAGGAGATGCTGTGGCTGTTGGCGTTGAAGTAGAGCTCGTCCTCGTCGCCCGTGTTCACCACGATCCGGCCGGCATAGTGCGACCGCTCGTTCAGAAGCCGGTCGTAGCTCACCAGCCTCCAGTTCTCCCCTCCGTCGTCAGAACGCCACAGGACGCCCCGGTTCGGGGCTCCGGTCTCGATCATGGCGTAGACCACATCGGGGTTACTTTCTGCGAAGGCGATACCGATCTTCCCGACCGGATCGTCCGGAAGCCCATGACCCCTGATCTTCTCCCAGGAAGCGCCTGAGTCGGTGGATCGGTAGATGCCCCCGTTGGGGCCGCCGCTTTCCCTCCCGTAGGTCCGGATGACCAGAGGCCAGGCGCCGGCCAGAAGGATCCTGGGATTGCCTGGGTTCATGGCGATCTCGAATACCCCGGTATCCTCGTCGATGAAGAGGGTCTGTTCCCAAGTCTCCCCCCCATCGGTGGTCCGGAAGATTCCCCTCTCCCGCTGGGGCCCGTATGAGTGTCCGATGGCCGCCACGTGGACGATGTTCGGGTCCCTGGGGTCGATGACCACCCGGCCGATTCGCCCGGTGAGGTCCAGGCCCATGTGTTCCCAGCTTTCACCTCCATCGGTGGATTTGTAGACCCCGTTCCCGATAGAGATGTTGCTTCTGACCCACGGCTCACCCGTGCCTACCCAAACGACGTTGGGATCGGAAGGCGCGACGGCCATTGCGCCAATGGATTGGGCTTCCATGTCATCGAAGGTCGGGTACCAGTTGTTGCCCCCATCGGTGGTCTTCCAAACTCCGCCCGATGCGGCCCCGATGAACGACACCATGGGATCACCTGGGACACCCACCACGGCCGACGTCCGGTTTCCCGGGGGTCCGATATGCCTCCACCGGAGCCCATCGTACACGTCGGGGGTGACCTGCTGGGCTGTCGCAGCAGTGGGCAGTGAGAACCCGAGGATCAGAGCGGTGAAAAGTGAGAGGAGGGAAGAGCCAAGGATGGAGGGGAGGCTGAGAAGTGCGCGGTTCATGTCCGACCTCGCTTCCAAGAGGGAGGGAGCCCCATTTGTCTGAATCTTGATTCTGGAAGGATCTACTTCGGTGCCTGGGACGGTGTCAAGGAGGCGGACGGTTACGGAGGAGGCCGTGCAGTCGGTCCGTTGTCTCCCTTTCCGGCGCCAAACACCAGTGTCGGTCGTTACCGGATGCGCCGGAAGATCAAACTCTCCCCGGATACCCCAATCATTCGTAGGATGAATGCCACAACCACGCCCTCCTCCTTCTGGAAGTTGAGGGTGAGCCCCTCGCTCTCCCGCACGCTCCACGTCTCGGTGTCTGGGTATCTCCACAGGTGGACGACGTTCCCGGATCCGCCCTCGAGGGTAAGGTAATCCCGTTCGATGAAGATGCGTGCGTCCCTCTCCGTCCTCGGGTCGTCGTAGACACCGATGTAGGCCGCCAGAGATTCCGGATCGGCCCGGTTCGCATCAAGCACTTCCGCCTCCCGGGGAGTGCCTTTGCGGGGCGCCTCATGGACGAACGGACCCTCCTGGATCCGAAGGCAGTCTACGGCCCCGTCTTCGTCCCGTTCAAACCAGACACCGATCTGGGGCGCGGCGGCCAGCTTCCACCTGCCATCTTCCTCTCCAGGAACCAGCTCGAGGTCCCCTGTAGTCGGAATGTCGATGGAGAGTTGCCCGTTTACCACGTGGACCGTGAACTCCTCCTTCATGTGGGAACCCCAGTCCGCGATGTATATGCCCGTGTATGGCGCTAGTTGCAGGGGGATTCCGGAGGTATCGGCATAGGCCTCCGGGACGATGAGCAACCGGTCTACGGCCTCCTCCACCCGGAGCGTGACGGTTGCCCCGCGCTGTTGAGCAAAGAAGAGGACCATGAGATCCCGATCCGGCCATGCCAAAGCCATGGTGCCGTCGGCGCCGGTGTGCCCGATAATGGTTGCCGGCCCTTTCCCCTCAGCTTCCACGGAAAGGAGGAGCATGGCCATTTGCCCGTAATACACTTCCATCCCACCGAACGAGGTGGGACGACGGGCTGGGCTCAAGGGGAGCGTCATCTCGCTCACGGGGTGTAATGTCCGGGCCACGGCGGACTCCGACAGCACGGCCCGATCATCCACGCGGCCGCCATCCATCCACATCGCAAGAAACTTCGCGTAGTCCGCTGGAGTGGAGTACAGCGACTGGGCTCCCCAGGCGAATGGATAGAACGCGCCATCATCGGGATCGAGGAGGGTTTCCCAACCGTCGGATCGTTTTTGATAGAGAGTGGCGATCCTGCGGCGCCGAGGATCCTCGTCATCCAGGAAGTAGAAGGACTCGGACATTCCAAGGGGCTCCAGGAGCTCCTCGCGAACAAAATCGTCCAGTTTGGTTTGGGAGACGACCTCGACGAGGGCTCCCAGGGCGTCGGTCCCGGAGTCCGTATACCAAAAGCGACTGTCCGGCTCGAACTCGGGACCCTCCTGGCCCACCGCATTGCCCAGCTCCCACAGGGTCGGGTAGTCGTAATGGGTCGTGCTAATGTGTGCCGGCAACCCGCCCCGATGGGTCAGCATCTGACGCACCGTGATCCCACGTGACGCTTCGGTGTCGAATCCCGGGAGGTACTCTGCCACTGCGTCGTCCAGGCCGAGCTTCCCACGGTCGATGAGGATCTGGGTCGCCGCCCCCGTAATGGGCTTTGTCATTGAACGGATGTTCGCGACTGTGCCAACGGTCCACGGGATGCCTGCCTCGAGGTCAGCGTAGCCGAAGGCTTCATGCAGGACCGTCCGGCGATTCTTCAAGACGAGAAGCTCCCCTCCCACGATGAGGTTTCGATCCACATATCCCTGCACCTCGCTCGCGAGCTCGGCGAGGACCTCTGTTGAAAGACCCTGGCTTTCGGCAGTGGCCACCGGGAACGTTTTCTGTGTTTCCTGGGCAGCGGATGGGATGGGGATGAGAAGGAGGGTGAGGGCAAACCCCAGGAGGCGAACCACCGTTCCAAGACTCCAGGGTCCTCCGACCGAGGCGGACGCCTTCATAGGAAGAACCCCAGGATGATGAGAGTGAGAATCAACCCCCAGACGAATAGAGTGAACAACACCGACGTGACGTTTCCCCAGTTCATGGTGTAGCCGATGCCGAAGCGGTTCTCCACCATGAGGGACGGGTCGTCTCGGTTGAAATAGATGACACCCCCCACCCAGTGGGCGTTATCGGCGAGTCCGCCTGTCAGGGCTCCCTCCGAGGAGCCCCGTTCCATCAACGCACCACCCTGCCCGACCCGCCTGATGATCACAACGAGACTCAGAAGCCCGCCCAGAATGATCGCTCCCATTGGCCACAACATCTCTGGGCCCAGGGAACTGGCCTCACCACGGCCGATCTCCACCACCTGAACGGAGAACGTGGTAAGGAGGGCACAAATCAACAGGGCGGCACCGCTGAAGATGTTGGCGTTCGTTTTCCGGAACGCGTCCTGTGCCTCGGCGGATCGGCTTCCAGGCCCTTCCCTGAGGGAGCGTTTGGCCGTGGAGATCATCAAAGCCAGGACGGCAAAGAGTGGCGCGAGGACAAGGTTCCAACTGGGCACGTATAAGATGGTGAGATAGGAGATCTCCGTAGTGCCGTCGGTCCCACCGATCAGGCTCCAGAGCGTGGGCATCCGGTCTCCCATGCTCGGATAACTCAGGACCGCGTGGATCACGGTCGCCAGGGCAACCACCAGGCACCCAACCAGCGTGATCTTCGCGAAGGTCTCTCCACCTGGCCTCCCGACCTGAAGGGTCGCTGTGGCCTTCCCGGCCTGCTGTTCGACGTCCGGAGGCCGAAGGGCTTTCACCTTCCCATAGGTGCGGAAATAGAGCCCTGTGCACCCCAGGAGCAGGACAGCCGTCCCTGTCAGGTTCCCCGCCACCGCGTTGCCTGCGGCGGTGCCGATGAGCCCTACCACCAGGGCCGATGCCATCACCATCCCACAACCGCGGTCCCAGGCCCTCAGCACTGCCCGGGCTGCCTCCCCCCTGCCGAACTCCTCTCCCATGTACACCCCGAAGAACAGACCCTTTCGAGTGATACGCGGAAACATGATGAAGATTCCGCCCACCAAAAACACCCGGACCCAGAGGAACATGTTTACTACTATGACTTCGGCCATTTCAGTTCTCCTTATCCCCATCGTCCGAACCCAGGAGCTCCAACCAAACCATTTCCGCTATCTCATCGGAGGTCACCCCCGCCTGCCGGAGCCGTGCAAGGGTGGTCCGCAGTTCTTCCAGCAGCTTCTCCTGGGTGGAATGCTCGACCTCCCGGGCGGGCGCAGAAACCTTCGCGCCTGACCGGCCCCGGATGACGAGGAACCCTTCCTCCTCCAGGAGTCGGTATGCCCGGGCGATGGTGTTCAGGTTTACCCCCAGGTCTCCCGCCAATCGCCGGACCGATGGAAGCGTCGTTCCGGAAGCGAGGGCACCCGAAGCAATCAGAAGACGCACTTGGCGAGCTACCTGTGCGTAGACTGGCTCTTCCTGCCCGCGGTCGATCGTGATAGTAAGCATCTTGAATTCATTGTATACAGAATGGTATACAGTTGTCAAGGGAGTCGGTTTTCGGCTGCCCACAGGTGGGGATCTTGACTTTCCCTCCTGCCCGGCTCGTTATTTGTCGGCCTTTTCATCTACCCGTTGACGTCCTGCTATGACTGGATTCTGGGAAAAGAGGAGTAACGGAGCGTGAACTTCATCTTGGACGGACTCCCCCTGGAGGTGGATCTGAAAGACACCCATCACCTCCAACTCATCGATGCCAAGGTGGATGAGGTGTTGGCTACCCACGGGTCGAAGCACCTTTTGGAGAGACTGGAGCGGGGACTCCTTGGACGGGTTGGGCCCACCCAGGTCTTCCCTCTCCTGGTCCTGAAGCTGGCGAAGTCCAGGGTGGCCATTCGGGATACTCGAGAAGACGTCACCATTTCGGTGGTCCTGGCCATGTACAAGGAACACAAGCGGATTCTGAGAAAAGACGAACATCCCCACGGTGAGGACTTTCTCCGGAGGAAGGTTTCCCAATTGGAGCTATTGCTCGGGGACCTCCCCCATTTCGACTGGCGTTTGATCTTGGTGGATGACGGATGCCCTGAAGGAAGCGGTACGGTCGCCCAGGGCATCGTCGAAGCGGAAGGGCTCAGCGAAAAGGCCGAGGTCCTCTTCCTTGAGGATGGAATCGAGGATGGGGCGGCCCCGATCAAAACCCTTAGCTCCACGGACGAGAGTCAGAAGGGTGGGGCCATCCTCTATGGGATGTGGCAGGCCATCCGTCGAGAGACAAAAGGGCTGCACATCGTCATCTATACCGACGCCGATCTCTCCACCCACCTTGGCCAGGTGGGTCTTCTCATTGAACCCATCCTGAAAGAGGGAAGGGGAGTGGCCATCGGATCTCGCCGGGAGCCGGATTCGGTTGTAGTGAAGAAGGGAACCAGGAACGACCGGGGGAAGCTCTTCATCTACTTGTGGAAGAGGATGGTCCCGGTTCTGGGCGACATCATCGATACCCAGTGCGGCTTCAAGGCGTTCAGGAGTGAAACGCTCGATCCGGTCCTGGAGGATCTCCTAGAGTACCGGTTCGCCTTCGACATCGAGCTTCTCCTGAAAGCCGCCCTTCAGGGCGAGGGAGGGATCGCCAAGGTCCCGCTGGCCTGGATCGACAGCGAAGAGGCATCGACAACCACGGACCTTCAGCCTTATCTGCCCATGCTCAGGTCCATCGCTGCCATGTACCGGAGGTACCTCCCAGAAGATGATGAGCGAGAAGAGTTCGCCTCCTTCATCGAAGAGCTCGACGAAGAAGCCTTCGGGCGCCTGGTGGCCAACATTCCCCCGGCCATCGTCGACCGGGAGCCCTACGAGTTCGCGGACTTCGACGAGGTGACCGTGGAGGACTTGAGGGAGCGCATCCGAAGCTAGGCGGAATCAGGGGCCGGAAGCCGAAGCCCCCAGCCCCCTACCACAGGCAAGCGACTCCGTAGGGCTCGAAGGCTGGGTCTCGGGTGATGCAGACCAGGCCTTCGGCCTTGCTCTGGGCCAGGAGCATCCGGTCGAAGGGGTCTTCGTGATGTCGCGGGAGACCAGCGGCAACCGCGGCATGCTTGGCTGTGATGGGAAGCTCTCCGAACCGATTGGCATCGATTTCAGCCACCAGATCAGCGGAGCCCACTTCAAGGCGTCCGAGGGACCGTTTGATCTCGATTTCCCAGATGGTGGCGGCGCTCACCAACACCAGATTGGCGGGATCTGCCACGGCGGTTCTGGCAGGTCCGGAAAGCTCCGGGGCATCGGCCAACCACCAGAGGAAAACGTGACTGTCCAAGAGGAGCCTCACGCTTCCTCCATGCCAAATCCCGCACCGATCCGGGGAGGAAGGGGCGCGTCAAAGTCCTCTCGAAGGCGGACCTTTCCGGCTAGACGCCCAGGCGCCCGTTCGTCAGCGCTCACTGCGACCAACCTGGCCACGGGGACTCCAGCCCTGGCGATCACCACGTCCTCTCCGGCCTCCACGGCCTCAAGAAGGCGGGAAAGTTCCGTCTTGGCCCGGTGCACGTTGACCATCTTCATGCCTCGAAGGTAGGGTTTATTAGCTAATCTAGCTAGGGTCTCGAAGATGTCCTCCCGATGATGTCCGGGGAGCCGGGGCTGATCCATGGCCGGAAATGCCACCAACCCTCCCGAGGTGCTTCGCAAGCAGCCCAACATCTGGCTGTCCCGGGGCTGGGACTGAAACCCATGGTCGGGAGAAACGGGGCCGGTTCCCAACATCCGAACGTTTCTGGGCACCGGATGTATGTCCCATATGATCGACGGGCGTCCCGTTCGCCGACCTCGGTTCGCTGAAGGTACCAAGTGGCTGGATTGGCCTCTCAACACCCCAAAGCCTGACGACATAGTGGCAGTGGAGGTCTACCGGCACATGACGGAGGTCCCAGAAAAGCTCCGGAGGGCTGCAGATGAGGTGTTCCACGGTCAGCGCGTTCCCGACCTACCCAGCATTACCGGGGGCGAGCGAGTCCAGCAGGACTTCATTCCCCAAACCTGCGGGATCATCAACTTCTGTCCCCGGGCGGGTGGTAGGGCGCCTTCGTGGTTTCGAACGCGTTTCGACGGGGTCAGGGCTTTGGAAAGCAATCAGGGGCCGGAAGCCGAAGCCCCCAGCCCCTTCCCTTGGGCCGTCCTCACTGCCGGTGGATTAATCCACGAACGCCCAGAGCCATTTTCGGCTCTTCTCGTCCAGGTCCTCCGGTGAGGCCACGTGGTATAGATCGCCTGACACGTCCCGGATGACGATACCGCCACCAGGTACCTCCCATGGCCAGTCGTCGAGCTTGGTCTGGAACGACCGGGGACCCTGCTCGGTCTCGACCTTCCAGGTCCTGATTTCCACCTCCTCGTCGACCTCGGAGATGCGGAGCACTTTGAGGACAAAGCCGGCCTCCACGAGAGCTTCCGAAAGAGCCGCCCTCGACTCTTTGGTCAGCTCCCCGAGGTGGGTCACCATGGCGATCTCTTGGTTCTCGGCGTCCCGGAGAGATAGGAACTGGTCGGGCTCAGACCACGGAAAGCACCGATGCACCCGGACAGCGTGCTCGGCGCCGTTGGTCCTGGCCCAAAGCTGCCCATCTCCCCTCCGTTCCAGGAGTAGGCCATTCCTTTCCTCAAATCCTCGGCTTAGCCGAACCATGTTTACCCCCTTTCTGTTTTCCCGTTGATCGAGGACTCGCCTCCGACCTGCAGCTCCATCTGCAGACTGTGCAACCTGGCGTAGATCCCGCCGGGTCGGGCCAGAAGCTCCCCGTGGGTACCGGCTTCCACCAGACGCCCGTCCTTCATGACGAATAACCTGGACGCCTTGTGCAGCGTCGAAAGTCGGTGGGCAATGGCGAAAACCGTCCGCCCGGCCACGAGGCGGTCCATGGCCTCCTGGATCTTCCGCTCCGTGTCCGTGTCCACCGCTGATGTGGCCTCGTCCAGGATCAGGACCCTCGGATCGTGGAGGATTGCACGGGCAATGGACACCCGCTGACGTTCTCCCCCCGAGAGGTTCTGGCCCCGCTCGCCCACGATCGTATCGTAACCCTGGGGCAATTTCACGATGAAGTCGTGGGCGTTCGCGGCCTTCGCCGCTTCCAACACACGCTCGAGTCCGGCTTCGGGGTGGCCGTAGCGGATGTTTTCCAGGACGGACCCGTAGAACAGGTAAGGCTCCTGGAGCACCATTCCGATCTGCCTGCGGTAGTGACCGGTATCCAGCTCCCGGAGGTCCACCCCGTCCACCAGAATCCTCCCCGAGGTCACATCGTAAAAACGAGCGATGAGGTTGGTCACCGTTGTTTTCCCGCCCCCCGACGGACCCACCAGTCCGATCATCTCTCCCGGCTCCACGTCGAAAGACACGCCTCTCAGGACCTGCTTTACGCCGTCGTAGCCGAAGCTCACTTCTTCGAACCGGATTCGGCCTTCCACCGGCGTGAGCTTCACAGGCTCCTGCACGTCCACGATCTCCGGCTCCGTGTCCAGAATCTCGAAGACCCGGTGGGCCGAGGTGGTGGCTCGCTGAACCGTCCGTGCCATCTGCCCGATGATCTCCATGGGTCCGATGAACATGGTGGTGTAGAGCAGGAAGGAAACGAACGTCCCTGCTGTGAGCGTGACCCCTTCGGGCCCCGTTCCCAGGAGGCGTGGAACCGCGAAGGCCCACACCCCTACCGTCGTTCCGTGCACTGCGAGCATCAGCGCGGGCCAGAACGTTGTCCACGAATGGTGGATCCGGTTGTACTCGTCCGTCACATCGACATTGCGCTCATTGAACCGTCCCGACTCCCGCTCCTCCTGGTTGAAAGCCTTCACCACCCGCATGCCCGGGATGGTGTCCGAGAGCACATCAGTGACTCTCGACCACTTCCGCCACGCCCGTATGAAAAACCGATTCAGGTGCTCGCCGTGGTTGAAGATTGCCCAGATGAAGAGGGGCACCGGCAGAACCATCACCAGACCCAGCTTCAGATCCAGACTCAACAACACGGATCCCAATCCCAGGAGCATCACCGCGGACAGAGAGACGTCCACGATCCCGAAGGCCAGGAAATCCCAGAGCCGATCGGTGTCGGAACTCACCCGCGTGATGAGGCTTCCGGTCTTCTTCCGGGAGTAGAAGCCCAGTGAAAGCCGCTGCAGATGCTCGTAGAGCTCCGTCCTCAGGTCCCTGGCCACCCACTCTCCCAGGATGGCCATGTGGCGCAACCTCACCAGGGCCGAGGCCTGCCGGATCAGGTAGACCAGAGCCATGGCAGAAACCGCAATCCATGCCACGAAAACTCCCCGGCTCATCGGCAACGTTCCGTCCTGCACCGGCTTCACCACCGAGTCGATGAGGTACCCCGCCAGATAGGGCGGAACCAAGCTCAACACCGTGATGAGCGTGGCGGCCGCGAAGCCCATGGCTACTTGCTTCCTGTAGCGTCCTAGGTAGCCGATCAGGCGCAGAAGCACTGCAGCCTGGTTCCTGGCCACTAGCGCCTGAGCTTCACGAATCGGCGCCGCCACACTCCTGGCGTATTCCTTGTCACCGTTAGCTGGCGGAACGATGCGGCCCTCCAACTCCTGCTCCAGGACGAAGCGCACGTTCTCGACGGCCCGCCGCTGGCGGTGCGTGTACCGCAGAACCGCCAGAGCTGGCTCATCGGGAGCGCCCAACAAGGTCAGGGTACTCCCCGATAATCCCGGGCTTTCCGAGATGGCTGAGAGCCTCTGCCTGGGGACCGAGTGAACATCCCAACGACCCCGGTCTTCTCGGGCCAGAGCCACATCCGACTCTCCCAGGGCCAACCAGGCCTCCGTGAACCGCATTCCTGCATCCAGGTCCGTGAGCGCATACAGCTGCACAGGGCGCCCGCCCCAGGCGCCTTCAATGGCATCCCGAACCTCGGCCGGCATGCGGTCCGGCTGGTCGGTGTATTTCGCGATGATCCTTTGATCCATCGTTTTCTTTTTCATGGTCTTCTCGATCTTGGCAGGTTTCCACCCTGCATTTAGGGCAACAAAAAACCGGGCTTCCGCGGGCCGCATGGGGCGGCGGAAGACCGGATACATAACCTCTACTATAGTTCTAGTTAATTCAGGTATCCGCCTCCCGCCAATCGGTGATCGGCGCTTGGACCCACTGGCTCAGCAGGTACGATGCACGCACCCGCATCCGGGCCTTGGCCACCAGATCGGTGGCGGGGCCGAAGCCGCAGGTATCAGTGTGAGTGCATCTCATCGCTAAACGAGTCCGTGAGAGGATTCCTGTTTCGAGGCACCCCGCTCCAGGCGGGGAGGCCGTTTACAGCGTCCAGGTTACATACGGCCCGAGGGGAGATCAAGTTTCTTCTTCCTCGACGGTCCACCCTAATCCGAGGTTCCCGGTGGCTCAACAGGGGAGATCCCGTCTCCGGTTACCCTAAGAATCCGTGACGCGCCAAACTCCTGACCGTACATGTCCACGGCCCTGATTCGGATGACGTGGCCGCCGAGCGGAAGCCCCGATGGGAGCCTGCCTTCCCAGATGTGGGTTGCGACAGACGCACCCTGTCCGCTCTCCCGATCGGTGACCCTGGCGTAGAGCGGATCGATCTGCGGTGAATACTCCAGGGGCACCCACGCGCCGGAATCGCTCACCCTCATCTCCACGACCGACCGCTCGTTCCCGTTGAAGAAGTTCACCAGGACAGGGGTCTCGGCGAGTTGGGATTGCTCCACCTCGTCAGGAGCCTGGACCTGCATTTGATAGTCCGCCGGCCTCCGCGCAGCCTTGAACAGGGTCGAATATTCGTTCCCATCAAAGCTCACGACGAAGTACCCGTTAGGCGTCCCATCCGACCCCGTCGCATGGGGAATGTCCGTTTCATCCCGGGCACCTCCCCACCATCGCCCGCAGGTAGCTCCGGCGACGATATGGTGGTGGGGCATGGCCCCCGGCCAGCCGTGCTCTTCGGTCAGGAACCCCTGGGAAACAGTATGGGAATGGGCGCTGAAGGAGAGGGTGAAGGGATGTCCTCGGAGCAACTCATACAACCTTGCGAAGTCCGCGTTCTGGTCAGCCGGGGTGAGGGGGATGTGCATGGAGAGAACCACGAGGGTTTCCGGTGGCACATGGGAGAGATCCTCCTCGATCCACTCGAGCTGTCCTGAGCCCAAGCCAGCAATGTATCGGTCCCCCTGCTCCGGAAAGATCACATCCCCGAGGACGATGAAATGCACCGGACCGTAGTCGAAAGAGTAGTACCGGGGTCCGAACACAGTTCGCCAGGTTTCATAGTGCTGGAACGGATCCAGCCCGTCATAGTTGGCGTCGTGGTTGCCGGAGACATTAAAAAAGGGAATACCGACTCTGCCCGTTGCCTGGATGTAGGGGAGATAGGTCTCCTTGTTATCGAAGCTGATATCACCCAGAACCACCGCGAAGCCTGCAGTGGTGCCCACCAGTTCGGCAAGAACATCGTGTGCGAGGTAATTCACCTCCTCGACGTCCCTGGGTTGTGGGTCTCCCATGACGATAACGTCGAACCGGTCCGGTTCGGCTTGCTGGATCAGGGGAAAGTCGATGGATTCAGGGAGGGGCCCGGTAGGCTGAACCGTGGGCCCTTCCAGAGGAAGTGCCTCTGTGTTTTTATGGATGTAATAGAAGCGCGGAAGGTTATCCTCCGACACCGGTGTCCGGTATCCTCGAGGTTTGACGACGAAGTAGATGGCTTCCTCACGTTCCGGGAGCGCCCAGCGCCCGTCTTCGTCGGTTACCGTGACCGACAGCTGGTCTGAAACCCGGATCCCACGGAGACCCCTTTCCCCAGGGTCCCTGATACCGTTCTCATTCTGATCGTCGTAGACGACGCCCTGGGCCACTCCTCCCGGCTCCACGCGGTCCGGCGGCGGTTGGTCCTCTTCAACAATCGAGCTCCAGAATACCAAGACCAGGATGATGGCCGCGGCGGCGCCGGCCAGGAGCACATGGATGGGTTTCATTGCTGGTTCCTCGGGGTTTTGTTGATCCGGTACGAGTGTACGTACTCCAGGTCCAACTCATCGACCCACACGGCGAGAAGATGATCCTGGCTGACGTTCACCACCCGTAGGCCGGCGGGAACGCTCAGGCCAACGGCTGACAGACCTGCGGGCCCGTACACGGTCCAACGCTCCAGGTCTGCTGCGGATTCCCGTGAGTCCATGACCCACAAGGTCCCGACTCCATCAGCCATGATGGCTTCAAAAGCCTGTTTGAAATCCGGGTATTCGACCTGCGAAAACCATCGCTCATAATCGGGTCGCTGTTCTGGGCGCCTGAGACCTTCCAGGACACCTACCCGGAATTCCCTTCGGTCGTCCGCCGTCACGGGGACGGGTGTGGGTACCCACCTCAGGATCCTGGTGAGGGTCCCGGTTCGGTCATAACTCCGTACCTCCGGCCGGTTCATCTCACCGACGAAGACGGCTTCCTGGCTCCAGGCCAGATGCGTCCGCCATTCGAACGGGAGGGCGTGCATGGCGAAGTTTTGGGGGAGCTGTCCAATCTTGAGCCACTCCTCTCCGTACATGAGGCCGAGAGTGTCCACTGTTGAACCGTTCCGGG
The DNA here is from genome assembly GCA_039589815.1 of Gemmatimonadota bacterium. GTDB lineage: Bacteria > Gemmatimonadota > Gemmatimonadetes > Longimicrobiales > Gaopeijiaceae > JABDNZ01. The sequence continues at coordinate 21,192 of JBDHGR010000014.1, forward strand.
ACACGAGTTCCAGTACGCCCGTTGGCCGGATGCGATCTTCCTGGCCCTGTGCCGCCCAGAGCTCAATGGTGTTTCCATGAGACCCCTGTGGGTAGGTATCAAGAAGGAGCGAGGCGTCGGGAAGGGTCCGACCCAAAAGGCCGGGGAACCATGGCCCGAGGACCTCACTTTTGAGGAAAGCTCCCTCTTCATCGAACCAGTAGCGGCTTCCAATGGGCCATCCGCCCAGTACCAGGGTGTCTCCCTCGATGCGGTCCACGGCATAAAGGAACCGCATCTCACCCGGACCCTGGCCGCCCCCTCCCACGGTCAGGAGGTGTCGACCCGTTTGGTCGAAGTACCGGGCCTCCTTCGTGAGACGGTCACCTACCACGATCCGCCCGTCCGAAAGGCGGACAGCGCCCACCACTTGAGTGAGCTGATGAGCGGGGCCTTGGGGTTCGAGTCCAATGACGGCTTCTGGCGGCTCCACTAACGTCCAGGATGGGAGATCCAGGTCCCCCCGGTGTTCAACGATCATGGCCCCGGCGCTATCTCGCACCGTGGCGAGAGTCGGGATCGGTGCCCGCTCGCAGCCACAAAAGAGCGGAATGGTGCCGATCAACCAGACCAATCGGAGCTCTTTCACGCCCTTCCCCATCTGCGAAACCTGGTGCCGGGACCGGGAAGGGTTGTCACCGTTTCGGGCAGGCGTCCTGCACCCGGGTGTCGGCGATATGCACGATCTTCCACCCCTCGTCAGTGAGTGCGAGATGGAAGGCGTCAACGCCGCAGTGTCGAAACTCCCCGCCAACGTAGAGGTCGTACTCAGTCCAGACCGACGCAAGCGGTCCTGACACCTCGACCTTTGGATCGTAGAAACGTTCGTCGATTTCACCGCCGGTGGACGTCGAAATGGACTCGATCCATCCATCTGGAGGGTTCATCGTTACGCGATAACTCCCCTCCCGAATTCCGGTGCCCGTCATCAGAGCGTCCGGGTGAAAAAGGGACTTGAGGAGATCGGCATCCCGGGTACGCATGCCTTCGAAAAGGTTGGCGATCACCGCCACCACCTCCTCTTCGGCTGTCTGGGCCGCAACGTGGTGGGGAGAAGTTCCTGGTAAGAGAGCTGCAAAGAAGAGAAAGCCGACGGTTTTGCCCATGACGAATCCCTGATTCTTAGGGTTATTTGGCGATCGATGTTTCCTATCTGAAGTCGTCAATGAAGAATGCCCAATTGTCTGCGTTCCTCTTGGCATTTGCGGGGGTGCTGGCTTTGTTCAGGCAGTTCTGGACGCCATAGGCTGGGGCGACGTCGTCCGTATTCAATACCAGGTGGGTCAACTCATGGACCACGGTGTGGAATTTGCTCACACCCGGCGTGTTTCCGGGGCGGAAGATGGGCCTTCCGTTCCACGCGACGTCGAGGCGGATATTGAAGTCCTGACCCTGAGCTTTGGTCATTCCCGTGTACTTGTCCCACCCCTGGGCAGGCATTCGGGCCGCCGCCGTGGTTAGAGGGTCTCTGCCCCTCCAGTGGGTTCCGTGCACTTCAATCCGCTTTGTGTTGAGAATGCTGGCAACCTTGTTGAGATCCCGGCCCAGGGAGGCCATCCATTGCTGGTTCTGGTCGCCAAACCATTTCTGGCTTTCCGTTCGCCCCCGTCCTCGCCGGATCTGGTTGGAAGCGCCACGGAGGGTCCTTATGATCTCCGGTTCCAACCGTCGAAGGATCTGTTGGTCGGTTGGTCCCAGTCCTACTGCCACCAAACCCATGATGTCTCCTTTCCCTTCGCGAAATTCCGAAATGCGTCGCCGGTCCTTTGTTCAGCTTTCGAGGGTCCGACCATCTTAATTTGCTCCCGCCGACCGAGCTGCCGGAGGTGCGGGCGAGAGGAAAAGATACTCTCTCTGATTGGAGGCGTGGTCCGAAGATGCTACTCGGCTCCCCCTGGTTCCTTGGAGTACATTCAGGTCAAAACTACGGTCCGCGGGCTCGGGAACCAACCGCATCGCCTCAGCCACTGGGTCCGAGGTGCGGAGATTACGGTGGCACCGGCCATTCCTGGACATTATTCTTCTTTTCTCAACCCTTGGCATCGAACTGGTCCCCTTTCTCCGGACCCGGGAGGCTCGGTAATGATACCGGAGGGTGCCTTCCTGGTAGCGGGGTGAGGGGTACTCCTCGATTGCCTCTGGGAAACCGTTTATGGCCGCCATTCAGCGCTCCCTTAGGGGGTGGTTTCGTACCGGCTTCAGCTGGGGTGGCCCCGCCGAGTGAGATCCATGAGTTTCGAGCGCCTCTTTCAGCGAGCCATGCGCCGGCGCTCCGGCGCTTTCTGCAGGGCCCTTCTCGTGACGTTCTTGATCGCCTCGACTGGATGTGTCGATCAATTCTTGGAGGTTGAAGGGACCTATACGGCCTACCTGTCCATGGGGGCTTCTTTTCCGGAGCAGACCAGTCACCAACTCAACCTCGTGGACGCCTGGAGTGTCCAGGTCCTTAGGCCGGGCGAAGGGGTGATCGCCGAGGATGCCGGGATCGTCGGCCCCGAACAGGAAACGGTAACAGTGGAGCTGTCTGTTACTTTGGAGGCGCCCTGCGAACTGTTGACGATCGCAATTGAGCTCTCATCGAACGGGGATGTGTGGTTCCGAAGTGAGGGATCTGAGGAAGTCTGTGCCGGTAGCGATAACGGGATTCAAGCTCAGGAGCTTTCGTGGGTCGGGCCAGTTCTCGGGCTATCCCCGTCTGCCTTTTCCTTCAGCCTGGAGGAGGGTGGGGACCCTCTGACGCAAACCCTTTCGGTTATCAACCAGGGTGGAGGCACGCTCAACTGGACTGCATCCGAGGATCAGTGGTGGTTGGACCTGTCGCCGACCTCGGGGTCCCTGGGTGCGGGGCAGTCCGAGGCCGTTTCCGTCAGGGTGTCCGACATCGACCTGACGGCCGGTCAGTATCAGGGCGTGATTTCGGTGTCGGATCCGAATGCTCGGAACTCCCCCGGTACGGCATCGGTGGCTCTGAATTATGTCCAGCTGCCCCGCATCGGACTTTCTGGGACCACCCTTTCCTTCACAGCTGATGAGCTTCTGAACCCGGACCCTCAGGTCCTCACCATCACCAACGTCGGCGGGGGCACTCTTCAGTGGAGTGCGGACGAGGAGGCGGACTGGTTGGATATCGCGCCACGTTCGGGTTCCCTGGGGTCGGGCCAATCCCATGATTTGGTGGTGTCGGTGAGCCCCGGCGAGCGTCCCGGTGGAACCTACGAAGGCGGCATCATCATCCTGGATCCCAACGCTGTCAACTCTCCCAGATCGGTGGCCGTCGCGATGACCGTCATTCCCCGACCTCGCATCGGTATCGATCCCAGCGGGCTCTCTTTTACCACTTTCGATGGCCAGGATCCTACCTCCCAGTTGTTGACTATCAGTAACCAGGGCGGTCAAACGTTGAACTGGAACGCGGACTATGAAGAAGACAGCTGGCTGGGGCTTTCCATCACCTCCGGATCGCTGGCCAGCGGCCAGTCACAAAACATCAACGTTTCGGTGGGCGTCGGGAGCCTCGATCCTGGAGCTTACCAAGCCTCCATCACCTTTAGTGACCCCTGGGCTATCAACTCCCCCCAGACCGTGCCGGTGACCCTCGACATCAGTCAAGGACCCTTGATTGGGCTCTCCGCCTCGACGGTGGTTTTCGAGACGCTCTTCGGTGCGAACCCATTCCCCTTTCAAGCTACAGTGTCGAATGCAGGAGGTGGGGTCCTTGAATGGCAGGCCACCGCCGATGTGGGATGGATCCAGCTCTCGCCCGCCTCCGGAACCCTGGGAACCGTAGGGGGAGTTGGTCTGGCGCAGAGTATGACGATCACGGTCAATGCCATCGGCCTCGCCGTCGGCAGCCACCAAGGAACTATCACTGTATCGGATCCCGATGCAGGGAACTCACCACAAACGATCAAGGTCATCCTCAACGTTTCCGCCAGAATCGCTCCGGTCATTTCCAACCTGTCAGTGAACCTGACCACGTTGAATGATCCCACCTGCGAGAACCCCGAGGGGCCCGGGTCACGGTTCAAGGCCACCTTCGATTACTCGGACGTGAATGGAGACCTCCCCATATCGGGTGGATCCTTTGTGGGGACCCCCGTGGAAATAATGGCTGGCTTCCCGGATTTCACCCCCACCACCTTCAACAGAACCGCCACCGTGGTGGGCAACGGGTTCAGCGGCCAGGCCGGGTTCGATCTCTGCGTCTACTTTGGCTTCAACAATGGCGTTAACCTCTGGGTCACCCTGGAGGATGAGTGGAACCTGGCGAGCAACCAGCTCTTCAGATTCTTCTCGCGGCCCGAGGGGGCCAATTCACCCCCTCAGGGTGCGGGGAGTCGGGGTTCGTCCGGAATGCCGGCTGGCGGGGGCGTGTTGATCCTTGGCGGCAGCGGAGGTTAGAGAGCCCGGCATGGCGATCAAGAATTGGCCGAGCAAACTCACCTGGGCTCAGTTCAAGAAGGTGGACAAACCTCCGGGTGGTGCCACCACCAATGCTCACATCGAGGGGCAGTACTCCAACCCTCCAGGAAAACAGTTTCAGGTCGCAAAGGTTGGTAAACACTACAAGCTCACCAATGTCAACTTGGTCCTGAGGGTGATTCCCGCTGAGACCTGGGTAGTGAAGGGAAAGCAGGATAAGGTCTTATTGAAGCACGAGCAGGGGCATTGGGATATCCTTGGCCTCATGGCCAGGGAGTACCACCGGGAGATCAAGAAGCTACGGGGCAACAGCGTCAAACAGCTGAAGGCGCGTTTCAAAAAACTCGAAGCCCGGATCGCGGAGAAAAGGGATAACCTGAACAGCGGAACGGGGGGGTACGACACGGAGACCGACCACGGGAAGAAGAAGGCTCAGCAGAAAAAGTGGGACGCCCTAATTGCGGCCTGCAAGAAGACAGGAAAGGACCTGCCTGAGAAGTAGGGGTCCTCAGGGCTCGCAGCTGGAACTTTGGCAAGGGGTCAGTTGGGCCCGGACCCGGAGCCACCACCGCTTCCACCAGAGCCGCTCCCGCCACCGGACCCACCACTTCCGCCAGAGCCGCCTCCTCCACCAGAGCCGCTCCCGCCACCGGAAGGGGTGCCGCCACCGGAACCCGTGCCTCCGCTTCCACCGGACCCTGAGGGCGGGGAAGATCCCGATCCTCCGGCCCCCGAAGGCGGCCGCTCTCGATCCGCTTCACCCACGGCGTTGGACCCTAACTCCGCGACATCTCCCACCAGGGGAGCCAGCATGTTGGCTGCAACCTGTGAGTTTCCCGCCCCGAGGGCCGCAGCGCCGGCCAGGGTCCGAACAAATTTTCCGAGTGCCCCCGCCGGAGCGCCCTCGCCCCCCGCCGCGTCCAGAGCGCCAACGGCATAGTTGAGGGCGTGACCCAGTACGGCATTGGCGACTGCGCGCCCCACGGCATCCCCCGGAATCATGTTGCCCGCCCTGTTGGTGATTGCGCCCACAACCGCGTCCGCGACCACGCCGATGGCTCCGGCCAACAGGTCTCCGACGGTGAAGGCGCACCACCGTGTGCTCACCAGCTGGAAGCACACGCCTGCCAGGGAGGGGATGGGCGTCGCGCAGTTCTGCGTGCAGACGAAGTAGGCGGGCGTGGAGACCGCAATGGGCTTGGCACCTCCGGGGAAGACACCGTCCTGCCGTTCCTGGACGGAGAAGGCGGGAAGCCAATACTTGGTTGAGGAAGTGAGGAGGAGGAGGCCCAAGCTCGGCGACGCCAGAATGGGAGGGAGAGGGATGTGGGCCTGGCCGGGTCCCCAGTCGTAGGTGTGAAGGATGTCCCCCATCCCCTCGGTCTGGACCGAGACCTGGGACCATTTCCCGGTGAGGAAGTGCCCCGAGGCAGGATTGCCGGCCACCGCGACCCAAGGGGCCATGGGGATCTTGGCTGGGTTCGGAGGGGCCGGAGGGGGGGGCGGAACGCTGGGCGGCTCCACCGGATGGAGATCGAGGCTCAGTCCCGTGATGGGCATGAACTTGGAAATGCGCGCGCCCATGGCTACAACTCCTGCATGCGTATCTGGATCGTTTCCTCCAGCTCCGCACTTCGTTCAGCCGGGAGGGGCGAGGCGAGGGAGACCCGAGCCGACCAGATCATCCTCAGGAGCCCCTCTTCGGTATCGATGGAAACCAGAAGCAGCATGCCCGGCACGTC
>JBDHGR010000015.1:0-19261 GCA_039589815.1 Gemmatimonadota bacterium
TCAGGGTCGGTGGCCAGAATGACGTCATCAACCGCCTTGGCTTTCCTCTTCAGCTCCTGGAGAACCTTCCCCTTTCCCCTGATCGTCACATACTTCGGTTGGAAACCCTGCTCCACGTCCACCCCGAGTTCCTTCGCCGGAAGGTCCCTGACATGACCCACCGACGCCGCCACCTCGAACTCCTTCCCGAGATATCGGCCGATCGTTCGTGCCTTCGCCGGAGACTCGACGATGACAAGGTGTTTTCGCTTCGTACCCTTTTCCATTCCCCTCACTTTTGTGGCGGTAGGGAGCGGATCAAGCTCCGCCCCAACTCTTTCATGAGCTCCTCAATCCGTTCAGCCAATCTATCGGGCTCGGACCCCACCGTATCAATGGCGAGATCGGCCTTCGCGTAAAAGGCCTCACGCTCCTCCAGGAGATCCCTGGCCCTTCCTTCTGGATCGGGTGCAGCGAGCAACGGCCGGGTGGGGCCATCCTCACGGACCCTCCGAATGGACTCTTCCGGAGTGACCTGCAGCCAGACCGAAAGAGTGCTGCGGCCTAGCCGTTCCATCCGGCCCTGGGAAGCGGGCCAACCACCTCCGGACCCCAGGACAACTTCATGCTCAAGCAGGAGATCTGTTCCTACCTGCTCCTCCACCTCCCGAAAAAACTCTTCACCATGCTGGCGGAAGATCATGGGAATGGAAAGGCCCACGCGTGAAGAGATCTCCGCATCGAAGTCCCGATAAACCCAATCCAGCCGGTCAGCGAGAAGACGGCCGACCCGGGTCTTTCCGCTCCCCATGAAGCCAACCAGGAGAACCCTCCGAAACCCACCGGCGAACACCTCCTGGCCATCCTCGGACCCCACCGCCGAGGCACTCATTGGGTCCGGAATCGCCGTCTTGGAGGCCTCACCGTTCTCCGAATCCACGCTGTTGAAGATGCTGGAGATAGGACTCGAAATTCCTCCTCAGCTCCACCACCGAGTCTCCCCCGAACTTTTGCATCAAGGCGTCGGAGAGGACAAGGGCCACCATGGCCTCAGCTATGACCGCCGCCGCCGGAACCGCACAGACATCACTCCGTTCCACGGCCGCCTTGGCAACACTCCCATCACGAAGGTCGACGCTGGCCAATGGCTTTCGAAGGGTGGAGATGGGTTTCATGGCGCCCCGGATCCGTAGGGGCTCGCCCGTCGTCACTCCCCCCTCCAGCCCCCCGGCCCGATTGGAGCCTCGACCCAACCCGCCCGTTCGAGGCCTTTCCGGCGCCGGGATGATAGCATCATGAACCAGAGACCCAGGGTTGAACGCGTTTTGAAAAGCCGGTCCGATCTCGACACCCTTGACCGCGTGCACCGAGAGGACCGCCTGTCCCAAACGACCGTCCAGCTTCTGGTCCCAGGACACGTGGCTTCCCAAACCCACCGGCACCCCCCGTGCCACGACCTCGAATACCCCACCTACCGTATCTCCACTCTCCTTCGCCCCATCGATGGCCTCCATCATGGCTTCTCCAGCCCGCGCATCCAGCGTCCTTACAGGGGAAGCGTCGGCAGCACCGTTCAGGTCGTCCGGCAAAGGCTCCGGCACCGAAGCCTGGACGTCCCCGATCGAAAGAACGTGGCTCTCCACGCGAATCTCGAATTCGGCCAGGAGCCGTTTTGCTACGGCCCCGCAAGCCACCCGAGCGGCCGTTTCCCTGGCGCTGGCCCGCTCGAGAATGTCACGGGTATCCCTGCGGTCGTACTTGAACACTCCGACCAGATCGGCATGGCCTGGCCTCGGGAGGTACATAGGTCTCAGAGCCTTCGGGTTCTCCTGGGAATCCGGTGGCGAGTGGCCCATGGCTTTTTCCCAGTTCTCCCAATCCCGGTTCCATATGAGCATGGACAGGGGTGAGCCCAAGGTTTCCCCCAGTCGAATGCCGGACATGACCTCCGCCCTATCCGATTCGATCTGCATCCGACGACCCCTGCCGTACCCCTGCTGCCGGCGCCGAAGCTCGGGATCCACGTCTCTCGGGATCTGCAGGTCCAAGCCGGCGGGGATCCCCTCCAGGAGGGCTACCAGGCCCCGCCCATGGGATTCACCGGCCGTCTTGAAAGAGATCTTCTGGGGGCTCATTTCACCATTCGCACGGGTCCGAAGGGATTCTGGTTCGACTCGGGCCTACCGGATCTCGTCCCGATAAGCGGCCCGAGCCATTCCCTGAACAGGCTCCTACTAGCATAGAGAAAGTCTGGACCCCGTCCAAGGGGAAAGCCAACGCCCCCGGCCAAGTTGGCCGGAGGCGCCTTGTCTTTGGTGATTGCCGTGGAGCCCGTGGCCCCATCCCGTTATCGGTTCGGGTGGTACTTCAGGATCTCGCTCTTCCGGACGGGAACAACCACCACACCGTCAGCCGAGGTGATGGCAAAAAGCCGTACCACGATACACGAGTCGTCCGTGACGCCGCCCGGCTCGATCGGTTGAGTGAACTCCCCTCCGGTATAGAGCTGAACAGCGTTTCCGATGGGGTTCCCGACCTTGTCAACTACCGGCACCGTCGGACAGGAAAGGCCCTCGTTGTCCCCCGGGAATGGTAGCGTGGTCCGGAGCGGTCCTGTAATCACATCTCGGAGAGTAATCTGCCCGACTCTCGTGAACTTGAAGGTATCGATGATATCGACGGTCCCGTCGGAGGTCCCGACGAATGCCACGTGAGTATCCGGCCTGTATTCGCCAACCAGGTTCTCAAGGGTCTTCTGATCGGCGTGGAGTGGGTGGAGGGCCGCACCCGTTCCCGTGCCGGCGCCGGGCAGCTCGACCCTACCATTGAGCTGCAATTCCGTGTCGAAGAAGTAGGCGCTCAACCCTCGGGCCACGCCCAGGGTTCCATCGTAGTTGAGACCGACGCCGTGCACCTCATCTGCAGCATTGATCACTTCGTCCCACACCCGGAGGGTAGAGGAGAGATCGGTGGTATCCCGTTGACTGGCCCGGTACATCATGACTCGTCCCGTGGGTGTCGTCCCTCCCTCCCCGATGAGGACCCAACCGCCGTCCCCCGAGGCCGTCACGAAGGTTGTGTCGGAGAAGCCGAATGAAGGAATGTTCCACCTGGCCCCGGCATCCACGTATGCGTCCGATCCCTGGCCTACCAGTCTCGCCCAAGCGTTTTCGACAGGGTCGGGCTCCGTAACATTCGCCGTGGCCTGGATGACGGAATTCGGGAATCCCGGGATGTGATCGAACAGTGTCAGGCCAGCGTAGAAAATGCCTGGAACGAGCTCCTCGAACCCGATCCCAATGCTGTCGACGTGTGCGAAGGCCCAGAAATCTTCAACCAGGAAGTTATGCCCGTGCTCGACAAAGAGCTTTACCTCGGATCGGTCGGCACCTTCAGGGAAGTAGGCCTTTCTGGCGGTCCCGATGTCCCCGACAAGAGTGGTTCGAGTGGAGTAGATGTAATTCCCGAGGGAGTCCACAGCGATGTACTGAGGCCTGTCACTGAAGGAGGGTGACTCGGGTCTCGGGTAGGGGTACAGGATAAACTGGAGACCACTGTCTCCATCCCGGAGCTCCAGATCGAAGATCACCGCGTCGGGAGCAAAGAACCGTTGCTGCTCCACCTCCCTTTCCAGTTCCAGGTCGACGATGGAGACGTTGGTTCCCCCCGAGTTGGCCACCAGGAGTTGGTCACCGCTCGGGTGGACCGTCAGCCCCCAGGGCTCGGACCCTACGCCAATGGCCGCCGCGAAGGTTTCCGTATCCAGCCGAAAAACCTCCACGCGGTTTCGACCCATGTTTGTGAGGAGCAGGTTTCTCCGGAGGGTGTCCACCGCAGCGTCCATGATGCGGCCCCCGGTCGGAAGCCCGATGGTCCTGCCGGACGCGACCACCCGGTCGAAGGGGACCCCTTCCCGTCCCTCGGCTCCGATCTGTCCGCCCGCCAGTGAAACGCAGGGGAAGGAGACGGGATCCCCGTCTTCCACGGCGGCAGCACAGTTTCCGTCCGCGTCGATGGCCCAGCCCGTTACTTCGAAGGTCAGGGTGTCGGGAAGGCTCAACTCGTCCACGTTGAACGGCATGAACTCGAACTCGACGGAGAGGTTCCCCGTTCGCGCCGGGGTGAAGGTCTTTTCACCGGATTCCACCAGGGTAACACCGCGCCGCGGGGAGATAGACTTCACGGTATAACCCACACGGGCGATTCCGCTGCCCTGTGTGTTATCGGACCCATCAACCGTAACGGTCACGGGATCGTCCAACTCCAGCCTCGGTGTGGAGGTGGTCTTGACCGAAAGCGCAGGCGGCGTTTCATCTCCGATCTCAAAGTCCACGATCTCCAGGAAAACCGGGCCATCCTGACCCGACACAGCCAGGCCATTCCGCGCCCTGGCCGTAACCTGGATCTCTCCGGTAATCCCTGCCGGGATCACCACTGAGGTGTCCACCACCACATGTTCGGGAGGAGGATTGAACGGAATCTCGATTGCGGTTTCGAAAACCCCCTCGATCGTTATGGCAATGTCGAGGACACCCTCTGGGTCAGCTGCCTCGACCTGAAGATTCAGGCCAAGACCGGCCTGAATCTGTTGGTTGTCCTCCAAGGTCAGGAAGGTGACCCGGGGCCCGCCAATGGTCAGAGAGACCGTGTCCGCGGAGAAATTACCGTTGGCGTCGTAAGCGATGGCAAAGAGGACTGACGACTCCCGAGTGGTATCCGGAGTAGCCAACAGGTGCCGGCTTACGGTCGTGTCCTGAACCGACCCGGGAAAACGAATCATCTTCGAGAAGTACCGGAGCACGGTGGTGTCCGTCCCCAGATCCACCTCACCCCGAAAGGCCACCCCCGCAAAGAGGACAGAGTCCACGCCGGTGTCGTCCCAGGTGTGGGCCACCATGAGGACTGAATCCCCAACCGGGCGAGCCGCCGGCTGTCTGGGGTTCCGAATCTCTACCTCGGGAGCCAGTCCATCGGTGCCGATCCCACCTGGCGAGAACGCGTTCTGGCCATCACAGGACCATAAAGCAGCCAGGGCAACCATCCCGCCTGCGAACGGAAGAAAGCGCCGTCGGTTGCGAATGTCTTGAGACATAAGGTTCCTCCCTGGCCCTTTCCTAATTCTGCCCACCCCGAACAATGGTCGGGGTGACAAGAATCATGAGGTCACGCTGGATTTTCTCCTCCCGAGTTACCCGGAAGAGGCGGCCGATGAGTGGTACGTCCATGAGGAGGGGGATTCCAGCCCGAACTTCCGTCGTCTCGGTCACGGTGAGGCCACCAATGACCACCGTCTCGCCGTCCTCCACGATGACTCTGGATTCGGCATACTGCTGTTGGAATATGAAGCCCGCGTCAGACTCGGCCAGAACCGCCGCTGACCGTTCCGCTCGGAGCTGGAGAGTAATCTTCCCGCTCTCCGTCACGTGGGGGGTGGCATTCAGTATGATCCCTGTTTCCCTGGTTTCCACCTGGGCCGTTGGGAACGTCCCCTGCTGCCCACCCGCCCCGGCCTGGGCATCCACGACCCTGATGGGTGTTTCCTCACCGACCCCCAAGCGGGCCTCCTGGTTGTCCATGACCGTGACGCTGGGTTCCGCCTCTACGGTGGTGAGGTTCATGGACTCCAGGGCTTCGATGAAATTGATCAGGGTGTGGCGCCCGATGACCAGGCTGGTCAAAAGGGTCAGGCTGGGAGCCGGAAGCTTCGTCTTGGCGTTACCCAGGGCGGCCAGGGAGCTCCCGCCAAGGGAGATCACGTCTGTGCCGACCTCGACCTGCTCTCCCGGCAACTCGATGATCCCGTCACCGTCACTGTCGATGGCACCGGGAGTGAGGGTGTTCAACTGGTTCCCGTCAGAGTCTTTGAGGTCGTAGGTCACACCGAATTCGTTCAGATCGGTGCGATTGACGAACAGAATCTTCGCAGAGATGTTGACCTGAGGCGTCTCTCTGTCCAACTGGGCGATGAGTTCACCCACCGAATCCAGGACCCGTGTCACATCCGTGACGATCACCATGTTCGTGGAGGGATTGATTGCGATTTGCCCCCGCTCGGGAGAGAGAAAGGCCGAGACAGCCTGCTCTATCTCAGCGGCAGTGGAAAAATTCACGGTGTACGCTCTGGTGTACACCGGTTCGTTGGTCTCCCGGAGCTTCAGAGTTTCCAGGTTTTCCACCCTGATGATGCCGGATTCCGATTCACGGGCAGCGTATCCATGAGCCCTCAGGATCTCCTCCAACGCCACGTCCCAGGGCTGGTCCCTGATCTCAGCCGAAATGATGGCGTCCACCTCGGCTCCAGGCACGATGGAACGACCCGAGAATTCGGCAAAGTGGAAGAGCACCTCGTCAATCCGGGCGTTCGAGAAGGTCACCCGGATCCGTTCGGCCTCCTGTTGGGCCTGAGCCACCGGAGAGGTTGAATTCGCAGCGGGGTCCAGATCTGGGGGCTCAACACCTGCCGTGTTTGTGGTCCAAGGCGCGAAGCTACCGCCAGGGTTTTCCATGACCACCCGAAGGCCCTGGTCCCCCTGCAGTATCTGGTAAGCCACCACCGCGTCCAATTCGATTACGACGCGAACGATCTCATCCGAGTACTGACTCGTCCGAATCGAACGTACACCACCTCGGTCGATGTCGAGGAAGTTCTGACGAGGAAGGGCGTGTTGGGCGCCAACGAGGTCCACGATCAGCCGGCTCGGACCTTCCATGGTGAAGTCCCGGAATTCGGCTTGTCCCTCCATGGAAATGATGACCTCGGTTCGGTCCGGTGCAGGTTGCACGCTCAACCCGGTGACCGGGCCGCTGGACCCCAGGAGGACGCCAACCAAAAGGGAAAAAATCGAGGTCATCAGAGGCCTCCTTGACCAGGTCGCTGCAGCTCCATTATGCGCTGCTCCGTCAGGCCGAATTCATCAACTCGCACGACAACCCGTGTCTGTTGGATCTCAAGGATTCGAACGTTCCCCAAAGTGTCACCTCTTCGTACCCGATACGACGCCAGTCCAGCACCCTCTTCCCCCTGCGCCCCCTGCGCCGCCCGATGGCCGAACATCGCCACGGAACGATTAGAGTCGGTGGAGAAGATGATCCCCGTCAGGAGAAGCTCCTCGAACCGGGGACCGGCCTCATCTCCAGCAGTCAGGGGTAGGAAAGGATTTCGACGCTCATACCGGGGATAAAGGAAGGCCTCGCGCTCAAACACCAGGTCCAGGGAATCCGGACGCTCGGGTGGCAGCGGCGGTGTGGTCTCCTGGGCCATGAGAAGCCCCGTGAAGACCGCCGAGATGCAGAGCACCAACAGAAACAGAAGCAGATGCAGGTGACGCCGTGTCATGGCGTGGCCCCCTCCTGGCCCTGGCCCTCGCCCGCATCAACCGGAGGTGCGCTGTCGGCAGCGGGAAGGATGTAGGTCTGAATGCGCAGGGAAGCGACGAGCGGGGCTTCATAATCCGGGTTGAGCACTTCTGTTTCCCCCTCGAAAACGGAGAGATCCAGATCCATTGGCGTGATGATCCTGGGCAACGAGGCGATCGTTCCCAGGAAACGCCCGAGATCGTGGTAGTCCCCGATGACTTGGAGCTCGTAAGTCTCTTTCGTGTAGAAAGCCCCAACCTCCTCCGGCTCCGGACTCAAGCTGGAGATCATGACACCCTGCCGCCGACTCTCGGCTGTGATGTCGTTCAGGAGCGCGATAAATTCTTCATGTTCGGGAATCAGGCGCTCGAGGTGGCCTACGTGGCGCTCATATTGCGCCAACCTCTCCTGTAGGTCCGTTCCCCCCCGCGCAGAGATGATCTGTGCCCTCTGGTTGTTGAAGGACAGTTGGTCGAGCTGAGATTCCAGCTCGGCCACCTCGACACCTCTGGGAGTGTACCAGTACGACCAAAAGGCGTAGAAAAGCGCAAGCGCCAGGAACGCCAAAAAGGCGGCGCCTCTCTGTCTCGGTTCGCTAGGAATAAGAGCCATGGTTCAACCCGGTCAGCCTATTGGCCCGACGAAGGGGGATCGAAGAGTGGAACGGTCTGGAGGAGCTCAATCGGAGGCCGTTCAAAGAGGGCCTCCAGCTGGAATTCGTACACGACCCGCCTCACCCCTCCCTCCCCGGCTTCCTCAACGATCTGATCGGTGCTGATCAGACGCACATTTCGAACGAAAAGGGATGCTTCCAGGTTCTCCATGAACTGTGTCAGTCCGAAGTTACTCCCCGCCCGTCCGACGATCCGGAATTGCAGCTGGTCCCCGAGAGACACTTGCAGTATCTCTGTCAGCCAGGTGTACTCGGGAAGAGCTCGGGCCACCTCGTCCATGATATGGGGCCAGACATACCGATCCCCGTCGATCTCTTGAATGATCTCGACCCGCTGTGCGATGGAGTCCCTTCGCGCCAGGAGGGCATCATTCTGCTGGATCAGATCGGCGTACCGGGACGAATCGGCCCGGGCCTCATTGATCTGGACCTGAAGCTCACCCGCTCGATTGGACGTGGTCAGGTACAGCCAGCCGCAAACCGCAGCTGTCGCCACGACCACCACCGAGGATACCAAGACCCACCGATCTCGGCCGAGGCCTCCCAGCGAAGGGAGGGAGAGGGAGAGCTTGGGGCCGCGGGTGCCCCGTCTCTTTGCGCCCGGTTGTAGATTGACCTCGATCAAGTTTCGATCACCTCTGGCCTAAGCCCTGAGGGCCAGGCCCAGGGGGAGGAGGAGCATGGGAGCCGCTTCCTCCAAATTGAGGTTCACCGCCGCACCCGGCCTCACCGGGGTCCGCTCAAACGGATTCACCTGGTGGGTCTCCACATTCATGCGTTCGGCAAGAGCATTCGTCATGCCCGGAATCCGAGAACCGCCGCCGCTCAGATAGACCGTGCCGAGGCCCTCTCCGGATTGACGAGTCATAAGGAAGGCAGAGGCCCGTTCGATGCCGACAGCCACCTCGTCGGCACTCTGGCCGACGAAATGGGCCAGATCGTCGATATCCTCTCTGCCCTGCACCACATCTTCTGCTTTCTCGGCGGTGAGTCCCCGCTCCCTCTGAAGGTCCTCCCGTACGCGCCTGGAGCCGAACGGGATGTCCCGGGTCAGGATGGGGATTCCCTCCTCCAAGATGTTCACGTTGGTAACCTCGTGCCCGACGTTGACCAGAGCCACGATCCCTTCCATGGCCTCGGGGTAGTTGCGCTCGAAGGCATTGTGAAGAGCGAAGGCGTCAACGTCGATCACTGCTGCCGCCAGACCGGCGTCCGCCAGAAGAGCCAGTTTGTTGTCCACCAGCTCCTTCTTGGCAGCAACCAGGATGACCTCCATCTGGAGGCCTTCCTCGAGGGGATTCAGTATCTGGAAGTCCAACTCGACGCTCTTGATGTCGAATGGGACGTGCTGTTCAGCCTCCCACCGGATGACCTCACGGGCGTCGGATTCCTTCATTCTATCCATTTCGATCTTTTTGATAATCACATCATGGCCACCCACAGCGGTAATCACGTCCCGTCCCTTGATCGCGACGTTCTCGAGAAGCTTCCTGATGGTGTCCGCAACCAGGCCCGGGTCCATGACCTCCCCTTCCACGATTGCATCGGGAAGGAGCGGTTCAATGGCCACCCGTGACACCTCGGGCTGATCACCGGAGTGGTCGACTTCCACCATCTTCACAAAACCACTGCCAATGTCGAGCCCCACCGAGGTTTTCTTACCGAAAAGGCCCATTTTCAGATTACCCAGAGAGGAGGGGACGAGGATACCCCCAAAATATTGGGTCCAGAGTACCACTCAAAACCGAGGCTTGTCAAGGATCCCCGCGCTCCAGAAAAAAAAGAAAAATTGGTGAACATTTGATTACTATATTCCCTACAGATCATTTGTTTACTGCACTATTCGAGCCTTGCTTCCCCAGGAATTTCATTTTTTTTCTTCAGGGCATTCTTCGAGGCCGAGACTCTCCAAATCGAGGGCCCCAAACCTCCCTCTGGCCCGTCGAAGGGGACGGCAGAGAGGGACCCCTTTCCATGGCAAAACTGCGTCCTCGAACTGCACACGGAACCCATCGGCTTTTACTGGTCAGGACACCAGGATCCCAATGAATGTGGAGGTAGGAAAAACCATCAAGGAAAGCCTCTGGTTGGTGGACCCGATTCAGAATCGGGTAACGGGTTTCTCGGGTGTTTCTATACGAGATCCGTGCCACGCTCAAGACATTTCCTTCGGCACAGTTTCCCCAAAAAGCCGCCCTTGAGAGGAAAGATCTTTCCGGGTTCTGGAAAAAAGTGCCGAGGGCGGAGGTCAAAGTGGATCGATCCCTATGGCCGTCTTGAGAAGGACGGGTTTCTGTAAAGAAGGGATCTGGGAAAGGGCTCGAAGAACCGCGCAAGCGGAGCCATGGAAGGAAGCATCATCCCGATGGAAAAATCTGTTTCTCACTCCGGCCAGGCCTTCAAAATTGGCCCGGTTTTCCAGGGTCAGATCCCCTCCCACGAGAGCCAACCCCTGAAAACTCGCATCTCCAGTGATCCACAAATCCCCACCTGTGACCAATAGCCCACAGAGACGTCCCTTCCTCAAGAACATGTCTCCGGAGGCCCCCATGAAGACTGGGCGGTCTTCCCCGGGACAGCCCCGGGTATCAGCGTAGGAGTTGGGAGGCGCACCCAATCCATTCTCCTCGGTTGCCATCGAGAGGAGCATCGGCCCTGTGAGAAGGCCAAGGGAGGGAATGGACTGATCCGGCCCTCTTCCCGTGACCTCCCCTCCCTCCGGAAGGACCATGGGCCGTTGCCCAACTCCTGACTGGAGAGAGTCCAGCAGTGGATTGAACTCTTCGCATGCGGAAGGAGGCCATGCTTCCGGGAGGCGGTGGAGAGTTTGGGGACCCAGGCCTACCAGTGCCTCTCCACCCGTTCCCACCTCCCCCGCGGCAGAGAGAAAAGCCCTCAACCGGGCACCGGGCGACAAGCTCCAACCAATCCATCCAGCCGTCCGTTTTCCTACCCACCCCTGGGTTTTACCAACCCCCTCGAGAAGGAAGAACTCCCCATCGAGCCATCGGCGAAGCCCCTTATAGATGAGTCCATCCCCGGTCCGTCCATCCACAAGGATTTGTTCTGCCCAGGGCGTCCTGGCAGTCGTTGAATCGGGCGGAATCTTCCATGCCATCGCGAGTCCGATCTCAGCAGCTTCACCTGCACGAACGATGTGCCTGAAGGCCCAGGTGGCCTGGAGCTCCCTCCGGGATAGCAGGAGGGCGGAGTGGCCGAACGCGGAGAGAGCCACCAGAAGGAGAAGGAGAAGCGGTAACGCCATTCCCTTGTTCCCTTTCTCTACCATCCCCCACCCCTCCAGACACGTGTTTGTGTTTGGCTCGGAGCCCCAACCCGCCCTTCCGGACCCCGGAGGGTGACTTCCCAAGCGAATGGCCTACCCGACTCGGTTGCGTCGAAGAACGCACCGGTTCGGACGCTTTCCGTTGTAAGGGGCTGTCGCCCACCCTCCCCCCTCCTGTAACGGAGGGCACCGCCGGAAAAGTGATAACTCCCACGTTCGAATAACCTGCCCAGGACGGCCCCGGACCCGCCCTGCTCCAGGGTCCACTCCTCCTCCCGCCCGTCATCAACCCCAGGACATCCAGACGAGAGGCTGACTCGGCCCTCCAGTTTCCGCACCCTCCACCGACCATCAACACCAAGGAGGAGAACCGAATCCTTTTCTGGTTCAGGGGCCCTTACACCACGAAAACAAACCCTCAACGTTCGGCCCATCCCGGATCCCGTCTCAACCAGAGCAACGCCCCTAAAGGCCCTTAACGTCAACGAATCACTCCCTTCGATCCGCCAGTCGAGCCCAGGCCGACCCCCGGCGACTTCCTCCCGGAGGAGCCAGGCGATGGTTCGTACGGTCTCCAGCCTCTCTGCTCGGTCGGCCAGGTCGGCCCCCGTCTGTCGATGGCGGGCGAGTATGGTCCAACCGGTCGTGACCAAGAGGGAGAGGAGGGCCAGGGAAAGAATGGCTTCCACCACCGAGGCTCCTTCGGACAAAACCCGGGCCTTCACCGGCTCACATCCCCTGCCAGGGAATCGGGCCAGGAACGGTGAGGAAATCCCGTTGGGGAAACCGCGAATACCCTCGCGAGGGTGTCCTCTTCCACCGGTGACCAGACCGAGACACGGAGCCCGCCGACGGGTGTCGATTCCGGCGCCCAATGGATTTCACCCCACGGGCGTACGAGATGGCCCGGATCCACCGACCCCGACGAGCCCAGAGAGTCCGCCACCCATCCGGCCTCCAGGATCCCCCTGAGGGTAAGCTCAGCTCGGCGGAAGTTCCGCTGGGAAAGGAGGAACATGCCGACGGTGGCCAGAATCCCAACCTCGAGGAGGAAGAGGGCGAGAATCACCTCTATCAGGGAGAAGCCGCGATTCATCTGCGAACCGCCCTTCCAAGGGAGGAAACCACCAGGAGGGCCTCCTCGTCGCCCCTCCGGAAACGAAGGGTCTGGCTCGCCACTCTCCCCAGCCCCATAGGGCCGAAAACCAACCTCGCCTCTTGCCGGTTCCGGGAAAGGCCCAGGGTCACGCCATAGGTCTCCTCCAACCGGGCCCGTGCCAGCGTATCATCTGCCGAGAGTATTTCCGCCACTGGAGGGGTCGTGGTCAGAGCCAACTCAGCTACACCCCTGGCGATGGCTTCACCTCGGACCCGGTGGAGGAGGCCTGCTACCTCCTCCCTCGCCCCTAGGACAGCCATACGATCCCGCTGACGGCGGGCCGCCGGGAGGAGGAAGGACACGGCGATCCCCAGCAGGGTGAGGACCACCACAAGCTCAACGAGGGTGAAGCCCCGAACGGTCAGGTGGGAAAAATGATGGTTTGGCATGGATCGAATATGACCCATGCCGTGGGGCGTTTGGATGCCGGGTTGGGCTGGACTCTACTCGAGGCCGTAGTCCTGAATCTTGTAGCGGAGAGCTCTGGGGCTCAGCTCAAGGAGATCGGCAGCCTGGGTCTTATTGCCTCCGGTGCGCTCCAGGGCCCGGCGAATGAGAACGCGTTCGAGCTCCGCCGAGTGACGTTTCACCGAAAGGTCGTCATCGGATACATCGATGGGTGCCCGGTCCGGGGCCGGGTGCAGGATGTCCTCCGGCAGGTCATCGACCCGAATCTCCGACTCGTCTGCCAGAACCACCACCCGCTCCAGCAGGTTTTCGAGCTCCCGGATATTGCCGGGCCATGGATATCTCAGCAGCCTCTCCATCGCATCGGGTGAGATCCCCATGACCTTCACCCCCAACCGCTCCCGGTGGCGCTCGAGAAAATGGTGGACCAGGTCCGGGATCTCCTCCCGCCGACGGCAAAGGGCAGGAAGATGGATGGGAACCACCGCCAGGCGGTAATAAAGATCTTCCCGGAACTCGCCCTTTTGGACCATCCCTTCCAGGTCCCTGTTGGTCGCGGCGATCACGCGGACATCAACCTCGACGGAATCGTTCCCGCCCAGACGACGGATTTCTCCATCCTGAAGGGCCCGGAGAAGCTTCACCTGCAAGCTGGCCGGTAACTCACCCACCTCGTCCAGGAACATGGTCCCCCCGTTCGCGGCCTCGAAGAGTCCGCTCCGGTCCCGGTCGGCACCCGTGAAAGCTCCCTTCACATATCCGAAGAATTCAGATTCCAGAAGAGTCTCGGGTATGGCTCCGCAGTTGACCGGCACGAAGGTCCCCGAGGTACGGTCGCTTTCCCGGTGGATGAGGCGAGCCACCAACTCTTTCCCGGTTCCGCTGGCTCCCGAGATGAGGACCGGCGACGGGTGAGCCGCTACCTTCTGCGCAACCTCAAGGGCGGTGATCATGGCAGGGGACCTGGCGACAATCTCCCCGAAGCGGCGATCGGCCCGAACTTCCGACCGCAACCTCCCGACCTCCTCCCGGAGCCGTTCCCGCTCCTCCGCTTTTCGTACGGTCAAGAGGACTTCGTCCGCACCGAAGGGCTTGGGGATGTAGTCGTACGCCCCCGCTTTCATGGCCTCCACGGCCAGCTCCAGACTCCCATAGGCCGTCATGACCAGGACGAGGGCTGAACCGCCGGCTTCAGTGTACTCCCTCAGGAAGGCGAGCCCGTCCTTTTTTGGCATCCTCACGTCACAGAGGATCAGGTGGGGTTTCTCGGCCAAAGCAACGGCCAACCCCTCCTCCCCATCCTCGGCGACCCGGACCTCATATCCCGCATCCGAAAGGATGAGAGTGAGGGATTTCCGGAGCCCTCTGTCGTCGTCTACCACCAAGATTTTCACGGACGGTCTCCTTCGGTTGCTTCGGGTTCATGGTCGCCCACCACGGTTTCCGACCCGTGGCCCACCACGGTATCCGGCCCGTGGCCAACCACGGGGAGCCGGAGGGTAAAGATGGCACCCCCGCCTTGTCGGTTTCCAGCGAGGATCTCCCCTCCAACGCCCTCGATCAATTGGGCCGAGAGAGCCAAGCCGAGCCCGGTCCCCTTCCCAGGTTCTTTGGTCGTGAAAAAGGGATCGAAGATCTCTTCCAGGGTATCGGGAGGAATGCCGGGCCCGTTGTCCTCCACAGAGAGGACCACCACTCGTTCCGCCGCGGAAAGGGGAATCGTTGTCCTCGGATTCTGGACCGCTGCGATCCGACGCCGGTGGGCATAGTTGACCCCGGGCGGATCGCTACTCCTCCTCCTTGGGAATTCGGCCCCAGGGCCCGGTTCCTCAAGGAGGGTCACAACGATGATCCTCTTCTCCAGGTGTTCAATGGCTTCCAGGGCATTGAGGAGGAGGTTCACGAGAACCTGTTCCAGGCGCTGGGGGTCCATGAGCACCGATGGCACGTCGCCTTTGCACTCCCACCGGCAATCCACACCCTCCAACCGGCCCTGGGCTTCAAGCAAACCCTTCACCCGTTTCACGACCGGCCAGGGAGATTCGGGCCCGGACTCGGTCTCTTTGGACCTGGCAAAGTCCAGGAGGCTACGGATGATTCGATCGATGCGGGTGGCCTCCTCCCGAATCGAGTCCAGGAGGTCCGTCTCGTCCCCGTCCGCTCCAGCTCTGGACCTGGCCACGTCAACGTATGCCATGAGGGCCCCCAGGGGATTCCCGAGCTCATGGGCGATCCCTGATGCAAGAGTCCCAGTGGAAGCCAAACGAGCTGCCCGTACAACCTGAGCCCGGGCTTCCACCAGAGCTTTGTTGGTATCGTCCAGGGACGCGACATTCCTGGAGAGGGTTTTCTGGTCCTTCAGCAGCCGTTCCGCCATGGCGTTCACGCTATCCGCTACGGCTTGAAGCTCCTGCGAGTCGGCGGGTCGAACCCTGTGCTGGTAGGCCCCTGAGGCCATGGTGCGGACGTCGTCCACCAAACGGTCCATGGGCGTGAAAAGCGCGCGGCCCAGGGTGAACCTCCCGATGCCGAAGATCACGACGAGCTCAGCCAGAAGCAGAAGAAGAATGTAGATGACGACATCGCGGGGCGTGTCCAACCTCGGCAGGTAGAAGGCCAGGCTCGCGGACGCGAGAAATATCCCCCCTCCGAACAGGATTCCGAAGGCAAACAGAAGTTGGCGACGAAGAGGAGTTTTAGCTGCCATGGCCGAAGCAGACGCCCGAGCGCAGAAAAAGGAACGGCTTTCGTCCCCCTGCACCAGACTCGTCAGGACTGTGGGTAAGTTTGCTACCCAGGAGGATCGGGGCAATGGGCGAAAGGCGGGTGCAAGACTTCCCGCGCCTCAGTTCTGGCAGGTTATGTTCCCCGCACTGGTGGCGGGCGAAGCATTCGATGCCGAAGCGGCACCATAGAAGATGCCGCATTGCCGGTTGGGGACAGCGTCGTGGACGGCCGTGGCAGCCCACCCTCTCCCGTCTGCCTCATTGACGCTGATGGTGACGCCACTGGACACAACCATCTCGGTGATTGCTACCACATTCGTAGCATAGACCATGTGATCCCCGTGGTAGATCTCTTGTTGGCTGGCGAGATTCTTGAGATCCAGGATCACGGTGGCCATGTAAGATCTCTCTCGGACAGAGGCGAACTTCGGAATGGCAAGGGTGGCCAGGATCCCGATGACCGCCACAACGATCAAAAGCTCGATCAGGGTGAAACCTCGGTCTTTCTTTTCTCTGGCGTTCATAAGGCCACCTCACGGTCTCATCCGATCTCCGGTTTCTCTCCAAGAGGAGGGGGGCGTCACCCGATGTTCACTCGGGCCACGCCCCCCAGGATTCATCCGTGGCTATGCCTGCCTTGGGGAGGCATCGGCCAGGTGAGGTTTAGTCGGTGCAGGCAATCTCCCCGGCTTGGGAAGCTCCTCCCACCCCCGAAGCGACAGCAGCCGCGCCGCTACCATAGTAGATGTTGCATCCCTCACCGGCCATGGCTGCGTGCACGGCGTTGGCATTCCAACCATCGGTATCAGCACCGGCGACGGTCACGGTAATTCCGTCCGTGGCGACAAAGCCAAGGTTGGTCAGAGAGGTGGAGTAGGTGTAGTGGTCGGAGTAGTAGATCTCCTGCTGGGAAGCGAGGTTCTTCAGATCGGACTTCATGGAGGAGAAGTATGCCTTCTCCCGGGTCGAGGAGAACTTCGGAATGGCGATGGCGGCCAGGATCCCGATGATCACCACCACGATCAACAGCTCGATGAGAGTGAAACCCTTCTTGTCCCGCATGGTAGTTCCTCCTGTTGGATTCGAAAACGACACGGCTTTCCTTCTCGGGAGGGAGGAAGTGCAAGAGAAGGTCCGGGAACTGGCATGGGTAATCTAAGTTCTTATTCTATAAATACTTAAAACGTCCCTCGGACTATCCATTCGGATCCAATACGAGGCTCCCCGTCTTGGATTATGCAAAATCCTTGCAGATTCTCGGCAAAAATGAACCGGCGGGTCCTCATCGCCCAACTCGGGCATAACCCTGCCAGAATGGCGGGGTCAGGGGAGATTCTCTCCGTCCCACGACGCCACGGCGGGAGGAGTCCAGGGCTGGGCCCTCGGTGAGAGGAGGTTCGATCGGAGAATAAACCAGAACGCGGCCAATCCATCCTTCCAGTTTATTTTCTTTCCCTCCGCATACGACCGCCCATGGTAACTGATGGGCACCTCATAAATCCGGGCATGGGCTTGAGCCAGGCGGGCGGTAAGCTCAGGCTCGATTCCGAATCTCTGGGCGGAGAGGGGCAGGGTCTGAAGGAGCTCGGTCCGGACCATCTTGTAGCAGGTTTCCATGTCCGTGAGGTTAAGGTCAGTGAACATGTTGCTGAGCAAGGTCAGGAAGGTGTTTCCCACTGAGTGCCAGAAGAGCAGGACGCGGTGGGCCCCTCCCAGGAATCTGGACCCGTAGACGGCATCGGCCCTTTTTGAAAGGATCGGTTGGAGCAAGAGGGGAAACTCGTAAGGATCGTATTCCAGATCGGCATCCTGGACCACCGTCACATCACCGGTTGCCCTCTGGAATCCGGTCTGAAGGGCAGCCCCTTTGCCTTTGTTCACCTCATGGAAGACCAGGACGTCCACGATCCCTTCCTCCTCCAACCTCTTCAGGAGATCCCTCGTTCCATCGGTCGACCCATCGTCCACCACGATTACCTCCAGGTTGAGAGGCACCTCCCTCACCCTTCTCAGCAGCATTTCGGCTGTGTTGATTTCGTTGTAGGCCGGGATCACCACCGACAACGTCACCCTGTCCCAGGGAAGCTTCTCCCCGGCGGGGCCAGGGGGAATCACGGAGTGGTGCGTGGAATCGGTCATTTGTTCCTGTCGCGGTTCGGGGCCAGGCCGGGGGGTGTCAATCGGTGAGCCCATAACGGTGTAACTTCCGGTAAAGAGTCGAAGGATCGATGCCGAGAACCTCGGCCGCCCGGCTCTTGTTCCCTCCCTCTGCTTGGAGGACCCACTCGACATACGCTCTCTCGATCACCTCCATCGCTGGGTTCGGAAGGGGGCGATCCGACACCAACTGTGGCGTCGGAGCCTCCAGGACCCTCTGTGGAAGGTGTTCAGGGAGGATCTCCGAATCCCCGGCCACCACGGCGGCGCGCTCGAGAGCGTTTTCCAACTCCCGGACGTTCCCAGGCCAGTCATAAACCATCAGTGGTTGCATGGCCTCTTCGGAGAGGGAGGCCGCCTTGGACTCCGGCCCCCGGGAAGCCCTCCCCAGGAAGTGTTTGGTGAAGAGGGGGATATCCTCCCTGCGCTCCCTCAATGGAGGAAGGTGGAGGGCTATGACGTTCAAGCGATAATAAAGGTCGCTTCGGAAGGATCCTCTCCGGATCTCCTCTTCGAGATCCCGATTGGACGCTGCGATGACCCTGACATCCACCAACGTCGGTTCGGTGGCCCCGACGGGGATCACCTCCCGCTCCTGGAGGGCACGTAGCAACTTCACCTGAAGAGCAGGGCTCATTTCCCCGATCTCATCCAGGAAGAATGTGCCACCCCTGGCGGCTACGAGGAGGCCTTCCTTGTCCTTCACGGCACCGGTAAAGGATCCTTTCACATGCCCAAAAAGCTCGCTCTCCAGCAGGTTCTCGGGCAGTGCGCCGCAGTTGATGGAGAAAAACGGACCATCACACCGGGACGAGAGTTCATGAACGTATTTCGCGATGACCTCCTTCCCGGTCCCGCTTTCCCCGCTGAGCAGGATCGTGGAATCGGTAGGGGCGACGGTCTCCGCCAGCTCCAGAACCTCCAAAAACCCTTTGCTCTTCCCGATGGGGCGGTTCTTCGATCTCTTACCCTGACGCTTGATCTCCTTCTTGAGCTTCCGATTCTCCACCCGAAGCTCACGGGCCTCCGAGGCCCTCCGACAGATGGCCAGGAGATCATCGTTTGAGAATGGCTTTTGGAGATAGTAGTAGGCACCCTCGTTTACGGCCGTCACGGCCGACTGGAGGGAGGCCTGAGCGGTCATGAGGATCACGGGAACCTCCGGATCGATCTCTCTCGATCGGGCCAGTATCTCCAGCCCCGTCACCCCCGGCATCCGGATATCGGTCACCACCACGTCCGGTTTTTCTTCCGAGAGAATCCCCAGAGCTTCCGCTCCTCCGAGAGCGGTAAGCACGTCATAGCCTTCCCCCCGGAAGAGTATCCGGAGGGAATCCACGATCCCCGTCTCATCGTCCACCAGGAGGACTCTCACCGCTTCAGCACTCACGAGACTTCTACCTCCTCAACCTCGGTGGTCCCGGGCAGAAAGACCCTGAACTCAGCCCCCCCTTCCGGTCCCTCGTCTACCAGTACTGCACCGTCATGGGATTCCACCGCCCGATGTACCACGGCCA
>JBDHGR010000016.1:0-19173 GCA_039589815.1 Gemmatimonadota bacterium
ATCTTGGCGGGGATCAAATACCCACGGGGGACCCAGGCGTCCTTGGTTCCCACGGGTTTGGTCATGTCCTCTACACCCGTCACGACTTCCGGCGGCCCGCTGGGCAGCACGTGGTCCCGTACGCTGGTCCCTGGCAGGTACTCGGTCCGGGCCGCCGGGTACGCGTCCCGATAGGCCAAGATCTCGATGGGTCCCCAGGATTGGTATTCACCGTCCACCCAGTTCCTGAGCTCCCCTGACTCGGCCCCGTCCAGGACCCCCTGCACCGTTTCCTCGTCGGCCGCCTGGGCGACCCCAATCATCTCTTCGGCGTGGGTGTTCGTGAACTCCAGGAGAGTCGTGATCCAGGCGTACTGGCCGTAGACCTGGCGCTCGAAGCTGGCGGCACCGGGGGTCTCACATAGGATCGACATGCGGTTCCTCAGGCCATAGGCGTTGGCCACGAATTTCGCGTCCACTGCCCAGATGGTCCCGTCGTAGTTCCAGGTCCTGGGAGGCCACTCGTCCTCCATCCAAAGGGCGTGGGTGAAGGCCTCTATCCGGAAATCGTTTCGCACCCCCTCCATTACGGCCGGAAAGAGGGTATCCCACACATAACCCCTTGGGCCGGGGTGGGCGGCGGGAACCGTGGAATGGGAACAACCGATGCCATAGGCCACGTTCCCCCGGCCCATCCTGTGGGCATCGAAAAGAAGGATGGGGTCCCACGGGTTGAGCAGGTTCTCATAGAGGGCGTTGACCTCCAGGGTTTCCAGCTTGACGGCGTCCCGGTTCAGGTCGAAGGCCCCGGCGTTGGTTCGCTTCCCAGATATTTGAGGGCCCTGGTCCTGGGGGCTCAGCTTCTCGGTCCCATCCACGTTGAAGATTGGATTGATGATGATGATCTGGTTGTCCAGGAGGTGACTCTTCTCTCCAAAGAGGATGTCTCGCATCACCATCAGGGACGCCTCCGCCCCCTCGGGTTCGGGCGGATGAATTTTCCCTTGAAGGTAGATCACCGGCTTTCCGGAAGCCCTTGCTTCCTCCGGGGAGGTCACCCTGGGATTCGCCAGAACGATGGCCGAGGATATCCTCCCGAGGGGAGTGGTGAAGAGGTCGAAGACATGGACGTATTCGCTTCTCCACTTCACCGCATCCAGAAGCTCGTAGAGGTCCCGGGTGGTCATGGTCCGGGTGAAGTCGCTCCGCTCCGCCACGGTCCGGAGCTCCTCCGGCCACTGCCCGGTCCATCCGGCCGGGACCGCGCTCCCCCAGTACATCCCGGGATCTGCCAGGACGGAGCTCAGATCCTGGGCAGAGGCGGGGTTGAAGAGCAAAGCGAGGGAAAGAAACTGAAAACTGCAAAGGACCGTTACCGCAGATCGGATCAGTCTCATCGGGTCGTCTCCTCCTAGATACGTGAGCCGCCTCATCCACCGGGGCCTCAGCTCATCAATGAACCCACACTCTCAGGACATCACCCGCTACCTCATCCCCTCACCGATCAGCTCCATGGGAATCAGGCCCGCTTTGATGAAGTCGCCCATAAACGACTGAAAGTCAAAGTCCTGTCCCAGCATCATGGCCTGGTCCGAGATGAGCTCCTCCAGCTGCACGGCTCCCAGGAGATACCCCATGCCGTACCCGGGCTGTCGCATGTACAGATCCAGCTCCTCCCAGATGAGATACGTGTCCTTCTCATACCAACCGTAGGGCACGGTGGCCATGGCGAAGTCCATGGCCTCCTCCAGGGTGAGCTCGTTGCTGTGCATCCTGAGGTCCGCCAGGCCCCGTACCGCCCGGAAGAGGCGGAGCATGTAGGTGAGCTCCCTGGAGCGTGGCCTCTCGTCCAGCATCCCGAGGTGCATGAGGATCTCCTCCATTCCCGTGGCCAACGCCTCGGCCCGGATCCCTGAGATGTAGTAGGGATCATATCCCCTGGGGATGGGGAGCCGGCCCCACTCTCTCTGGCGTATCCCGTCCGGAGCGTGACCCACCATGTCGTGGGGGGTCAGCGGGAGGGGATCCCTGTCCGTCACCTGGCTGAAGAAGCTCCGCCCCGAGGACCGGTTGTAGCCCCCGGGCTCCGAGATTCGCATGAGGTCCGGAGCTGGAAGGATCTCGTTCTCCCTCACGAACCTGTATAACCATTCTTTGCTGGCCTGCTGGCGTGCCTGAAACTCCTCCTCCGTGGCGGCAACCTGAAGGGGCGGGAGATCCCGATTTCGGTGCTCCTCCAGCTTCAGCATGGCCAGGGAGCGCTCCAGCTCTCGTTGGCAAATGAGTACGCTCTCCTCCCACGTGTAGGGGAAGAGGTACACGTTTTCCAAGAGCCAGTTGTAGTTGTCGACCCCGACGCCCGACGGACCCTCCAACCCCGGAAGCTGCTCCTCCAGCCACCCTCGAGAATCCTCGATGGCCTCCAGAACCCGGTTGGCTGACTCCACCAGCTCCGGATGATGCTCGCTGGCCGCAGGAAGCCAGGCCCGGAAGCGCTCGGCCTCCCACTCCCTTCGCTTGATCCCGAGGCGAGCCATGTCTGGCGTCATCTCGGTCAGATTCTCCTTGGCCTGATCCAGGATCCCGGGCATGATCTCCAGCCCCTCCCGCAACCGAACCAACCGCCCTTCCGGGATTGGAGGAGTTGGGAGGGAGAGACTCTCCTCCATACCCGGATTGAACCAGCCGATGACCCCGTAGAAAACCGGGTCCCGGCTCCAGCGTTTCATGATCCGGTGGTTGAATTCCATGCCCGCCAGGTGAGCGCCAACGAGTCTGAAATCGACCTTTTCTTCCTTGGTCCATCCAGCGGTATCGAAACGCGCGAACCGTTCCTGAAGCGCCCCGAGGCTGTCGAACTTCGCCCCCATGGTCTCCCTGGTATAATCGGGGATCCCGTTCAACACCGTGGGGCGACGCAGCGAATCCACCGCACGGAACAGATCCACGAGCTGGTCGTGACCTGCGAGGGAAGGAAGAGCCGCTTCGGATCGACATGAGGCGAGAATGGAAAGAAAGAGTACTGAAAGGATGCGAAGGGTCTTCATTATCGTCTCTCCGTCCAGGGAAGGTCCCTCAACCGCCTGATCCACCGTCCCCCGTTGGCAGGTTGTCCTCCAGAAACCGAAGGTAGAGGTCATGGAGGTGGTATCCGTCCGGGATACCGTGGGGCCGGTTGGGATACGGCATGATGGTAAACCGCTTCTTCGCGGCGATGAGTGCGTTGCTGAGGGCCTCGGCGTTCTGGAAGTGTACGTTGGGATCCCCCGTCCCGTGAATGATGAGGAGGTTCCCCCGGAGGTTCTTCGCCACGTTGACGGGGGCGGTGGCTTCGTAGGCGTCGGGGTTGTCCTGGGGCAAGCCCAGGAAACGCTCGGTGAACGAAGCGTGGTAGTACCGGTGGTGGCTCAGCCCAGCCCCTGGCATGGCGGTGGAGTAGACGTCGGGATGCCGGAAGATGGCGTTCATACTGACGTTGCCTCCGCCACTCCATCCGTAGATGCCTATGCGCGAGGGATCCATCCAAGGCCAGCGGGCCTCCAGCGCCCGCACCGCCGTTGCCTGGTCCCGAGCCGGAAGAACTCCGTGCTGTAAGTAGATGATCCGCCGAAACTCGCGGCCCCGTGGTGCTGGCGTGCCCCGGTTGTCCACGCTCATCACCACGTACCCCCGCTGGGCGAGGAAGTGGTGGAAGAGGTGCCTGTCACCGCCCCAGCGATCCAGTACCGTCTGTCCGGCAGGCATGCCATACACATAGAACAGGACGGGGTACCGACTACCAGGGTCGAAGTCGGGAGGCTTGATCACCCAGCCATCCAACTCCACCCCGCCGCCGATGTCGATACGGAAGAACTCGGTGGGGAGTATGTCGAGAGCCCTGACTTTCGCCGTGAGGGCGGCGTTCTCCACCTCCACCCGGACGGTGTGGTGGCCGGGGAGAGACACGAGCTCGGTCACCGGCGGCCTATCGATGGCCGACACCGTGTGCCAGGTCCATTGGGCGCCAGGCGCGATGTTGTACTCGTGGGTACCGCCGGCGCCCTGGGGTGTGACCCGCTCCATGCCCCCACTCCCGTCCAGCCGGGTCCGGTAGAGGTAGCGCTGCCCCGGGTCGTCCGTGGAGGCGAGGAAGTAGAGCCATCCCCCCTCCTCGTCCACGGCTTCGACGGACAGGATGTCGAAATCTCCCGGAGTGAGGAGACGGGCGTTGCCCCCGTCCCGCTCCATCCGGTAGACGTGCCGCCAGCCGTCCCTCTCGCTGACCCAGAGGAAATCCCGTCCCCCGTCCACCCATTCCACGGGATGAAGGTCCAGCCAGGTCTCCTCTCGTTCCACCAGGATCTCAACGGGCACGCCCCCCTTCGGGTCGGCCAGGAAGACCCGGACGGTGTTCTGGGCCCGGTTGAGCTGCCTGACGAACAGTTCGTCCGCATTCGGGATCCATTCGAAGCCGTTGACGTAGTGGTTCCGCGGGTCGCCGGGGAGTTCGAGCCAGGTGACGTCCCCGCCGCCGACATCCACGATGCCGACCCTTGCAGAGGGCAAGGTTTCGCCGGGCTTCACGTGGGAACGGCTGACCACCGAGGAGTAGATGGAGTCGGTGTAGTTGACGATTTGGAAGTTCCCCACGCCCTCTGCGTCGAACTGGACGAAAGCGATGCGGGTACCGTCCGGGCTCCACCTGAGTCCACCGGTATTCAGACCGGTGTACACGCCCTCCCCGGTTCCGTTGAGGATTGTGGCCGAGCCATCGGAGGTGAGTCGAACGACCTGGTTGGTCGCTAGGTCCTGGACGTGGAGGTCGTTGCCAACGACGTAGACAACTCGATCCCCTCCGGGTGAGAGGGTCGGCCGGGACAGCTCCATGGCGTGAGCACCCCCCACCATCACCAACCTCCCCGTGGCGCGGTGCATCGTCCACCGCTCGCCCGTTTCCGTCCGCAGGAGCCAGGTGGAACCGTCCTCGGACGAGGAGTAGGACTCGAGCTGCAGCGGCTCTCTCTCTCCGGGCGGAACCAGGCTCCCGACTGGAAGGATGACCTCCTGCTCTACACCCGAGGCCGCATCGAAGGCGACGACTGCCTTTCCGCCGTTTCTCTCCACGATCCTCAGGTAGCCTGAGCCGTCCGGCAGCCACCTGCCGGGGTCGTGCCGTTCGGGAGCGAACTCCCGGGCTTCGAAGATCCGCTCCAGGGTGAGAAGGGATGGATCGGACATCGTTTGCGCCGTTAACGGGGCGGAGCTCCAGGCGAGCAAGGCGAGAACCGTCAGCGCGCTCTTCCGGGGGCGATCCCACGTGGTCATCGGACTCCTCCACTTTCTCTGTGGCGGGCTTTGGCTCACCGACGGGCCCGCCCCGACTCAACCATCCCAGCGTTGAGCTCAAGGATCCTGTTGGGTTTCCTCCTCGACCCGGGCTTTGTACCGCAGCTGCAGATCCCGGGTTATCTTTCCCCGATTCCCTCTTCCGATCCGGCGGCCGTCCACCGACACCACGGGGATCATCCCTGCGAAGGTCCCCGTCACGAAGGCTTCGTCGGCGCTGTACACCTCGGTGAGGCTGAAATCTGCCTCACGGGGTCCGACCCCTGCCTCCTGGGCGAGCTCCAGGGTGATCTCCCGGGTGATCCCGTGCAAGCAGTACCGACCTGTGGAGGTCCATACCTGTCCCCGTCGGACGATAAAGAAGTTCGTGGCGTTGCAGGTGCTCACGAACCCATGGGGATCCAGCATGAGTGCCTCGTCGGCCCCCACGGCCAAGGCCTGAACCATGGCGAGGATACAGTTCAGTTTGCTGTGGGAGTTCAGCCGAGGGTCCTGGACCTCGGGGCGGCCTCTCCGGATATGGGACGTCATGAGTCGGATGCCCTCTTCCAGGAGCTTTGGATCGGGCACCTTGTGCTCCGCGATCATTACCACGGTGGGGCCTCCGACATTGAGGCGCGGATCCTGGGACGGTGTCTTCTTCAAACCCCGGGTGATCATGAGCCTTACGTGGACGCCGGATTCCATCCTGTTGGCGTCCACCGTTCGGTAGAGGGCGTCGGTCAGTTCCTCTCGACTCATCCCGATGTCGAGAGCCAAAACACTGGCCCCCTCGTATAACCGGTCGAGGTGGCGCTCCAAGGCAAAGAACCGCTTGTTGTGCAGGCGAATCCCCTCCCAGATCCCGTCGCCCAGGCAGAACCCACTGTCGAAGACCGACACCCTCGCCTGATCCCGGGGCACCAGCTCCCCGTTCAGGTAGATGAGGATGTCCTCATTCCTCGGATCCACCGGATGCGTGTGCGTTCCTCGGTCCATCATTCCTCCGCCCCTGTTCTGGTTGATGTCCTCGGCTCTCCGAGTGCAGAAATGGTTACCGCTACTACGGCATCTCCGGTCACGTTGGTTACGGTCCGCGCCATATCAAGCACCCGGTCGATACCCAGGATCAGCGCGACTCCCCCGGTGGCGACGCCCAGGGTTTCCAGGATCACGATGAGGAACACCACCCCAATGCTCGGGACGGCCACCGCCCCGATGGAGCCGAGGGTCGCCAGAACACCGATGGTCAAAAAACCGCTGCCGCCGAGGGGAGTGCCCGTCGCCTGGACGAGAAAAAGTGACGCCACGCACAGGAAGACCGCCGTTCCATTCATGTGGACCGTGGCTCCGAGGGGAACCACGAACGAGGTGATTTCCTCGGGAACGTCGAGCCTGTCGGCGCACGCCTTCATGGTGACCGGAAGGGTGGCGGCGCTCGAGCTGGTGGAGAACGCCACGACTTGTGCCGTCGAGATCTCACTGAAGAAGCGGCGGGGGGACATCCCGGAAAAGAAGCGGATCAGGAGTCCGTAAACGCCAACCGTTTGCACCAACAGCGCCAGCACCAGGACCGCACCGTACCGCCCCAGGGCAGCGAAAAGCGTCAGGAGCTCACCGGGGCCATCCGCAGCCATGCCGGTGATGGCGTCGGCGATGAGGGCGAATACACCCAGGGGCGCCGCCTTCATGATCCAGTTCACCAGTGCCACCGTGACGTGGGCGAAAGCTTCGAACAGCTGGACCACCGGTTTGGCGTGCTCATCCGGGACCCGGACGAGGACCGCGCCGAGCAGGAGAGAGACGAAGACCACCTGGAGGAGGTTCCTGTTGTCCGACGCGGCGGCCAGGACGTTTTCGGGCACAATCTCCACCAGGGGCGCAAGGGGGCTCCGCCCATGGGCCTCCTCCACGATCTCCGGCTGGACGACG
The DNA here is from genome assembly GCA_039589815.1 of Gemmatimonadota bacterium. GTDB lineage: Bacteria > Gemmatimonadota > Gemmatimonadetes > Longimicrobiales > Gaopeijiaceae > JABDNZ01. The sequence continues at coordinate 7,216 of JBDHGR010000016.1, forward strand.
GCTTGGTCGCGGGTTCCCAGGCCCTGGGCGAACTCGCCGGGCAGCCGAGCTCCGGGGCGGATCACCGCAGCCAACGTCAGAGCGACGAGGCAGGCTACGATCGTAGTGGCGAGGAAGAGGCCTACGGCCCTCGATCCGATCCAGGAGAGGCGGCGCAGGTTGGGTAGGGATGCCACGCCAGCCACGAGCGTAGTCACAACGAGGGGGACGGCAACCAACTTCAGGAGGTTCAGGAAGAGAACTCCGAAGGGACCAATCCAATCCGCGGTGAATCTCTGCCATCCCAGGAGGGCGGCCGCGACACCGTAGAGGGCCCCCAACCCGAGGCCGGCGGCAATCAGAAAATGCAGCTTCCGGTACCAGACTAACGAAGTTCGAGTAGCGATTGTCAGAGGTTCCTAGAGGGGAGACTGCCCCTTCCAGCCCGATCAGGCGCCGGGAAGCAACATGATATTGCGTTCGAGGAATAGTCAATTCGGCTCGAAGGGAAACCTTGGCGTTGTCTTTGACCGGAAGAGGTCCACTGCCATGAGAACGGCTCTGTCTCGACATCACGTGGGTGGCGCCATAAACTTGTCGCCCAACATGGTGAACTGAAATAAGGACGGTTTCTCATGGCAGAGCCTCCAGCTTCCCGACCCAGCCGCCAGTGGCTCTTCCCCGCTCTCGTTTGCCTCGGTGGGAGTGTCCTCCTCCAGATGGCCTGCGAACCTGAGGGGGTTGAATACCAGGAGTTGCTCCCGATCGATCCCCAGGCCGTCCAGGACCAGGACGACATGACCTGGGATGACTATCGTCCCATTCCCGGCCACAACTGGGCGGATCCATCCCTGGTGCCGGAACGGGGCTTCAAGCTTGCGGTCATGGCCATCGATTTCGAGGACCAGCCCTTCGTCATCACCATGCCCAAGGGATCGGATCCGTTCGGAAACCCCCAGATCGATCCCGTCGACCGGGAGGACGTATCTCAGTTCTACGCTGACTTCTGGATGACGCCCAGTGAGGTCAACCACGGACATACCATCAACGGTTACTGGATGGAGCAGTCCCGAGGGAAGTTCGGCATCACCGAAGTCGAGGTGTTCGGTCCCTACCGGATGCCCAAGCCTCGCTGGAAATACGGACTCAACGAGTACGGCCAGAACGAGTCCACGCCCGACGGGAGCAGGGTGGAGGGGAACCGCATGGAACCGGACTGTGACTCGATCTGGTCTGAGGACGTGGGGATCCCGGCCGACTCCCTCAGGAATCAGTTCGATGCGGTCCTACGTATGTACGCCAGCTACGACGAAACAGGCGTCTGGCAGGAGTTCGGGGAGATGAAATTCGATTCCCCCGAGGACATCCCTCCGGAGTGGGGCAATCCGAATCCGGACATGCCACGGTGGATCCCGACGCGCTATGTGGAGTGGACCAGCTGGTTGGCGGGAGCCCAACAGTGGGGCCTCTCCTCCATGCGCCAGGGAGAGAATTCGGGGACCATCACCCACGAGCTCGGCCATTTCGCATTTCGACTCCCGGACTTGAACAACAATCCCTACCGGGAGCCGTACCGCAGGGTCGCGGCCGGCACCTGGGACATGATGGATCGGGGGTGTTTCAACGGCCCGGGTGGTCCACATACCAGGTGGGTGGTTCCCCCCATTGGGGGTGCTGCCATGCCCGCGGGCCTCATGCTGAAGAACCGCCTGGAGAACGAGTTCATCGGTGAATCCGAGGTGCTGACCCTGAGCCGTGAGGGTCTGGCAGAGTCGGGGCTGGCCGTGGCGAAAGTCACGGCCCGGGCAGTGGATCCTCTTCCGGGCACCTTCGCCGGCATCATCGTAAGGCTCGACGGGTCCGAGCCGCAGGACCGGACGCCGGAGGACGACCCGGCCACGAACCCTCTGTCTTCAGGTATTCCGAATTACAACGCCTATTCGCTGGAGGTGGTCCAGCGCATCGGCTACGATTCGTTCACACCCGACAGCGGCGTTCTACTGGCCAAGTTCAAGGACGACCCGAGGGCGGGGAGGAACGGTCCTCGGGAGCTGAACAGCTTCAACAGTTACATCTGGGTCATCGACGCCCACCCCGAAGACATCAACATGGTGGACTATGTGAAGCCCAACGGCGAAGAGGTCATGCGCACCGTCGCCGACTACCGGCAGCTGAACGATGGCCTCTTCCACGCCGGCCTCGACTCCGGGAGCGAGTTCGAGTGGGAAGACCCCCACAACCGGCTCCATTTCTACATCATCGATCTCGAGAAGGATGCCGAGGGCATTCTCTCCTACACCCTCGGAGTGAAGTCCCTTGATGGCTCCGGGCCCCAGGAACGGGGCGTCGGCCTCTCGGGGCCGGCCGAGGAGGACGTCGATCAGGCGAACACCCCGGTTTCCTTCACGCTTACGAATACGGGAACCACCACGGATACGGATCCAGGGCTGCACCCGGCCGATGCGTCTGCCTATCTGACCTCCGACCTTTATGGGTTGGAGGTCTCCGTCGTGGGTGAGGGCTGGTCGGCACGACTCCTGAACGCGCTGGCGGCCGTCGAAGCCGGAGGATCACAGGGCGTTACGGTCTACGTCTCCCACACGGCGGGAGCCGCTGAGACGGCCACGGTTACGCTCAAGGCCACCTCCGAGAGCGATCCATCCAAAACCACTTCCGCATCCGTCCAGGTTTCGGGGTAAAGGAGGCCGACCTTGCTGCTCAAACTCCCCTTCAGGCTCCTCGTGGCAGCGTTGCTGCTCGGAGCTCTGGCCTGCGCGTACTTTCGACCATCCGACGAGGTGCCTCACACTCCAGGGATTCCGAGATCCGACGCCCTGATTACCGACTATGCGGCAGCGAACATCACGACGCCCCCCCAGTCCCTCGGCCTGGACGCCGAGTTCTATAAGAAGTACACGAGCGCGGGGGGCATACCCATCATCAGCTCCGCCAGGGTCCCGGATCAGGCTCTGCTGGTTGCCCGGGACATTGTAAACCACATGCTCCTTATGCGCCCCGACCTCCGAGAGGACATGGTCGATAACGGGCAACGGGTAGGGGTCATGGCCATCGACGAGATGACCACGGACATCCCCGAACAGCGAGACTGGAAGAAACCCGAATACGACGACCGCCGCCTCACCGATGGGGAGCGTGCGCGGTACTACGAGCCCGGCGGAATCGATTCCATGACCGACAAGGAGTATTGGGACCGGCGTGCTCGGGGAATGGGAGGGCGGTACGTCACTTGCGCGGAAGAAAACGTCCTCGGCTACCCGGGTACCCGATACTACGGTGAGCACATCCTGGTCCATGAGTTCTCCCACGGCATCCACGGTGCCATCAGGAATGTGGATCCGGAGCTGGCCGCCGAAATCCAGGCAGCGTACGAGATCGCCATGGAAGCCGGGCGCTTCGAGGGGCACTATGCAGCTGTCACCGTGGCGGAGTACTGGGCTGAGGGTACCCAGTGGTGGTTCTGGTCGAATTACGAGGCCTGTTTAGGGGACGTCAAACTCTGGTCACCGGACCAACTCAGGGAGTACGACCCCAGGTTGTTCGAGCTTCTGGGCGAAGTCTATCCGGACCACCACATCCCAGCTGACGTATACCATGGGACGAACTTCCGGCCCTGTCAGCCCCGGGCCGAAGGGGGCTGAATCACACCTTCGCCAGTTCAGCCGTGTCGGCCAACTCCCCCCGAAACCCCTCTCCCTCGATGCCTGATTCGAAGGCCGACACCAGCTCGTCCCGAACGGACCAGTGATGGTCGAACATGGTGGTGTATGCCGCATTCTCGTTTCTGGCCTTCAACGTGGCCAGGATCTCGTGGTGTTCCGAGAGAGATTGATATTGCCGACTGGCTTTCTGGGAGAAGATCCGTCGGATGCGGGTGTACTGGAGGTCGATCTGTTTCAGGAAACCCATCATCCGTTCATTTTCCAGCCGGTTCATCACGATGACGTGGAATTCGTGGCCGATCTCCGCTGATTCAGGGATTTGCCCGGCTTCCAGTGCAAGACCCATTCTTTCGAGAACCGAGTCGGCCTCGGCAAGCTCATCATTGGAGAGTTGGAGAGCGGCTCTGGCCGCTGCGAAGCCTTCCACCAACGCCCTGGCTTCAAGAATCTCGTCGATGTCCTTGACTTTGATCGGGGACACGAAGGTGCCCGACCGCGGGACGACATTGACGAGCCCCTCCTGTTCCAGGCGCAGAAAGGCGTCCTTGACCGGTGTCCGGCTCACGCCGAGCCGATCACTCAGGCGTTGGACCGACAGACGAGCCCCGGGTTGTAGCTCCAGTGAGATGATGGCGTTCAGGATGACTTCATACGTCTGTTCGCCCAGGGAGGGGAAGGTCTCGAGTCTGGGTAAAGAAAGGCTTTTGGCCATAAAGAGGGTGCTCTCCTTTGGGATTGCCGGTTTTCGCATGCCACATGTTAGGTCCCGACACTGTTTTGGTAACTTTACCTTGCTCAACTTGTCAAGAGTTGTCCAAGGATCGCCCCTGGGCAGGGGGGCTGCGAAGCCCTGGCCAGAACGGGAGTTACCAGGCTGCCGACGGGGCCATCGAGGAAACCTCAAAAGGGACGTAGGGGGGATTCGCACATGTCATTTGGAGTAAAAAAGGAAGATGCGGTCCACGGGAGCAAGTCAGAGAGAAATATCGTCAAGGCCGTTACTAAAGAAACCGTGGTCGCATTGTTCCTGGTTGCCGGAATCTTCGCTGTCTTCATCTGGAAGATGGGCGTGGCTTTTACGTTCAAAACCGCCATGGGAACAGCTCACGACCTCATCCTGAACACAGTATTGTTTCTCATGGGAGTCATCATCCTGGCCGGTGCATTCACCTCCCTGATCTCCGAATTCGGAGTCGTTTCCGTTGCCAACAGGATTCTCTCTCCTCTCATGAAACCTCTCTTCGGACTACCGGGTGCGGCTTCAATCGGAGCCGTCGCCACCTACCTGTCGGACAACCCGGCCATCATGCCCCTAGGCACGGACAAGGGATTCCTGAAGTACTTCAGGAGGTGGCAGGTCACGACGTTGGTGAACCTGGGTGCAGTGTTCGGAATGGGGCTCATCGTGACGACTTTCATGTTGGCGCAGTCGTCGGAGGAAGAGTCCCTTGTAAGAGCGGTCGTCCTCGGCAATATCGGCGCAATCCTCGGCGGGATTGTCAGCGTCCGACTGATGGGGATCTTTGGCAGAAGGAAGTACGGCAAGGACGAGAAGGTCTTGACGGATGGAGTGGAGGGCTACGACCTGATCCGCTTCAGGGAGGTCCGGGAAGGAACCGTGCCGGAGCGGGCTCTGCAGGCCCTCCTCGACGGGGGAACCCATGGTGTCAAGACGGGCCTGGATATCATGCCCGGGGTGGTGATTATTTGCACGATGGTCATGATGCTCGCTTTCGGAGCCGGAGAGGCGGGTTATACCGGAGAGGCCTACGAGGGGATCGCCTTCTTCCCCTGGGTGGGGGGAAAGCTGTCTTTCATCATCGAGCCGCTCTTCGGGTTCTCGAATCCCGAGGCCATCGCATTTCCGGTCACGGCTCTTGGTTCCGTGGGTGCCGCCATGGCCATGGTCCCGCAGTTCCTGGAAACCGGCATCATCGGAGCGAAAGGCATCTGCGTCTTCACAAGCATTGGCATATGCTTCGCTGGCTTTCTGAGTGTCCACGTGGGGATGATGGACGGATTGAAAGAACGGGATCTGACCAGCCTGGCCATCGCGACTCACTTCGTCGGAGGCCTCTGTGCCGGCGTGTTCGGCCACGCACTCTTCTTGTTATTGGGGTAGACCCACCAGGGGCCCCCTTCAGCGGATTTTCTTTTCCGCGAACCCCTCCTCGGCCATCACGCGTTCGATGTCCGCGATCTCGATGGGTATCGACTCCGACAGGTTCTGGTAACCGGTCTCGGTGATCAGGATCATGTCCTCACAACGGATGTAGACCTTTTCCTCGGGAATCCTCAGTGCGGGTTCGATGGTGAAAACCATCCCTGGTGTCATCACCTCGAAGGGAGCGTCCACGTCGTGGACCTCCATGCCCACCCAGTGTCCCAACCTCTGGCGTCCACTTCCCTCCCGATACATGTCGATGAAACGGTCCGCAGCATCCCTGATCTTGGGCTGAGTAAAGGCAAAAGACCCGAACACCTCTTCCATCTTGGTCACCGCATCCTGGATGATCTCGGCTGGGGTCGCATACGGTCGGATGGACGTCAGGAGGGCCTGATACAGGTGGAGATAGATGGTGTAGAGTTCCCGCTGTTCGTCATTGAATCTTCCATTGGCGGGAAACATCCGGGTGACGTCGGAAGTGTAGTACTGGTAGTCAGGGCCCCAATCCCAGAGAACCAGGTCGCCGTCGTCGAGACGGGACTGGGAGGCGTGGTAATGGGGATAGTGGGCGTTCTCGCCTGAAGCGATGAGTGAAAAGTAGGCCTCCCCCTGAGAGTTGTGCCGCTTGAACACGTACCCTCCTACCGCCTCCAGCTCGTATTCGAACATTCCCACCGATGCCGATCGCATCCCTTCCATGAGAGCCTCCCCAGCGATCTGCGTGCCCTTCCTGATCAGTTCGATTTCACGTGGGCTCTTGATGAGGCGCATGGCGTCCAGGATGGGATCCAGATCCCTGATCTCTATCTGGGGAGCGGCCTCCCGGAGCCTCTCCATGAAGGCTCCCTCCCGGGACCGCCGGCCATCCCAGGGATCCGCGGCCGAGGCAGCCGCATGGTTGGAAGTGTAACTAGGCGTCGCAGCGTGAAGTGCCTCCGCACGAAACGGCGAATAGAAGAGCCGTCCTTCCCGGGCCAGCTCAGAGAACCGCTCACCGAACGACTCCCTGGGCAGCACCGTTTCAACGCCTGTCAGCCGGCGGGCCTCCTCGCCGGGTACAAGGACCGGCCCCTCCGAACCCTCTCGTCCTTCGTTCCGCGGTTGCAGGAAGAGGGCAGAGGTCCTCTCCCTCCCATCGATCAGGAGGATGGCCCGCGGGACCTCGACCCCGGTGAGATAGAAGAACTGGTTGTTCTGCCGGAATTTGATGTAACCAGGGTACTCGGCGGCTCCCTGCACGACCACCACGCCGTCGCCGATGGCGTCCATCACCCGGCCTCGCCGCTGGGCGAATTCCTCCGGGGAGAAGGCATCGGTGAAGAGCGGTGCCTGGGCATCGAGAACACCGAAGAGGAAGAGGACGAGGGCTGTCCCCAACAGCGTACCTCTCTTCACGACCATTTCTATCACCACCTCTCGGTTTTCAAGGGATCAGCCCTCACGGTGAGGGTTCCCTCGTGTGTTTGGCCATTCACCGTAAGCAACATACGATATAGCCCGGGGGCCGCCTCGGTGGGCCCTATCTGAGGACCGAAGAGCATGCGGCCCTCGGCGTATCCGTTGAACTCGGCTGCGAGCTGGTTTCGGACGGAGTTGAGCTGAAGGTCTCTTTCTGCGGTCCGGAGCTCATCACGGAGTTCTCCGAGTCTCACCCTTTGCCCCGAGTCCAGGTTCTTTCCGGAGATCAACTCGATGGCCGTTTCCAACCGTGTCTTCATTTCGGCGCGCTCGGCGCCTGTGGATGGGAAGCGAAGGTTCCAGACCACCCGGTTGATTCCGGCCTGGGGACCCGTTGAAGCAGCCCGGATTCGTCCTCCAGGAGGACCTCCTCTGCGTCCCGGGGGTCCTCCCCTGGCCCCAAATCCGCCTGCAGCCCGCAGTGGAACCTCAGCTACCCGGTCGCCAACAACCTCGGCCACCTGGAGGCTCACACCTCCTGAGGGCGGGGCCTTCAGCCAGAAATCGATGACGGCGCCGGGCGGGGGGTTCTGTCCGGCAAAGTAGAAGTCGGGTTGTTTCCGGCCGAGACTGACGGTGAACCACTTCGTTGCCACCTCGCTCTCGAACAAGAAGGCTTCCGACGCGGCCACCTCAGTGGTGAACTGGCGAAGGGGGGTGAGGTTGTCCAGGATCCAGAGGCTCCGACCATGCGTCCCGGCCACCAGGTCCCCATCCCGGGGATGGATCACCATGTCACGAACCGCCACCGTGGGCATACCCGCCGAGAGCTTGGTCCAGGAACCGCCCCCGTCCACCGTGGCGAAGGCGCCGAACTCGGTCCCGACAAAAAGGAGGTTCGGATTCACCGGGTCTTCCAGGACCACATAAACACTGTGACCCTCGGGGAGATCGCCGGAGATATCGACGAAGGTCTCACCGTAGTCCGTGGTCTTGTAGACATAGGGCTTCATGTCGTCGAGGCGGTGGTTGTCGAAGGCGACGTAGGCAGTGCCCTTGGCGTGGTGGGACGGTTCCACCCTGTTTACCCATGTCTTGGCTGGGATTCCCGGGATCTTGTCACGGACGTTCCGCCATGTGCCGCCCCCGTCCCGGCTGACCTGCACGTTGCCATCATCGGTACCGACCCAGATCAGGCCCGGATCCAGGGGAGACTCCCGAACCGTAAAAATGGTGAAGTGGTTCTCCCCACCCGTGACCTCGACGGTGAGTCCCCCCTGTCCCGACGGATTCCGGAGCTCCGGATCGTTTGTGGTGAGGTCGGGACTGATAATCCGCCACGAATCCCCCCGGTCCACGGACCGGAAGAGATGATTCGACCCGAAATACAGCACCCGGGGGTTCGAGGGGGACATGGTGAGAGGGCTGTTCCAGTTGAAGCGGAAGTGGGGCGGCATCAGTGGGCGCAGAGGACGCTCCTGGAAAAACCAATGCTCCCCCGGGTCGATGGTGTAAGCGGTCTTCTCCACTTCATAATCGGCTTCAGCGTAGTCGCTGAAGTTCACCACCGTTTCCGGGGTTGGCGTGATGTAGACGTACTCACGGGTGTCGAAGTTGATGCGGGCGGCGAATCCGACGTGATTGACCCCGTAGATCACTCGGTAGTCGGTAGGATCCACCAGCGAGGCAAACCCGTCTCCTTCCCCCAACCAGGTATGATGCATGTTGAGAATGCCACGGGGTTCCCTGCTGTTGGACGGACCGATCCAGAGGGCGTTGTCCTGCAGGCCCCCCATGACCCAGTAGGGGTCACGCATGTCGACGCCGATCTTGTAGTACTGTCCGATGGCCATGTTGTTGAGGGACAAGGTGGCCTGGCCGTCGTCCACCGTAAGATGAGCCCCCTGGTCGGTGGCCGTGTAGAAGATCTTGGAGTCGTAGGGAGCGATCCAGAGATCGTGGTCGTCGCCTCCCCCTCCCCACCATTTGCCGGTCCAGGTCTGTCCCCCGTCCTGCGTGACTTCGAAGGAACGACTCACCGAGAAGATCCGGTCCGGGTCATTGGGGTCGATCTCCACCTGCCCGTGATAGAAGGGCCGGGTGTTGGTTCGAAGCAGCCAGGTCCAACTCTCTCCTGCATCCCTGGAAATGTAGATTCCACCTCCGGGTATATTCTCTGAAGCATGTTTGCTGTCGTCGTAGGGGATTCTCTGGTCCGCCTCGTATGCGGCCACCATGATGTCGGGATCCGCCAGGTGAATGGAGATGTCGATCATCCCCGACTCCCCTTCGGCCAACCCCTGGGTGAGCTTCCTCCAGGAGGCCCCTGCGTCCACGCTCTTGAAGATTCCCCCGTTGGGCCCGCCGGAATACATGGTGGCGGGCTGCCGAAGGCGGTGGTACATGCCTGCGTAGAGGATGTCCGGGTTCCGGGGATCCATGATGATCTCCGTGGCCCCGGTTTTTCCGTCGTTGGGAAGCCCACCCGTCTCCCCCGTGCCCGGGGCCGCCACCGGGGCATCTGTGCCCAACTTGGACCAGGTAACGCCCCCATCCGTGGTCTTGAAGAGCCCGCGATCGCCCGAATAACCCCAGAGGTGACCAGGGGAGGCTGCGTAGGCGATGTCCGGATCGGTGGGATGCAGCGCGATCTCGGCAATGTAGTGAGTCGACTCCAAACCCCGGTGTTCCCAGCTCCGGCCCCCATCGGTCGTTTTGTAGATGCCGTCCCCCCACCCGCTGCTGTTCCGATTGGCGGCCTCGCCCGTACCCACCCAGATGATATCGGGATCCGGCTCGAACATGGCCACCGAGCCGATGGAGCCGGCCCCACCGGAGTTGTCGAAGATGGGATCCCAGGTAATCCCACCGTTGAGGGATTTGAAAACACCGCCCGAGGCCGATGCCACCAACACGTGACGATAATCAGTGGGCAGCGCTTCGATTGCTGTGATCCGGCCCATCATGTTGCCGGGTCCTATGTTTCGCCAAACCAGGTCCCGAACCAGAGGGTCCGGTGGGGGTTTTTGGGCAGCAATCCCGGGTGGGATCACCGCCGAGGCGGCCAGGAAGAGAGCAACAACCGTGGGGAACCTCTTGGGCAGCCTCGGGTGGTTTCTAGACTTCATTTCGTTCAGCCTCCTGGGATTCTCTTTCGATACCAGGTTCAGACCAGTCAGCCTGCGACACAAGAGCGGCCCGGAGTCCTATCCGGGTGGGCCCGACTCAGGCGGACTCCACTCTACCGGTTCCGCAAGCGGGCGTTCTCCTGGTGCGGTATGTAGAACACCTCTTCATGGCGGCCCTCGAGGCGGGGATCACCGGTGCGCCGAAGCTCCGCCTCCAGCTCCGAGGCAAGAAGATCTCGGATGGAAGCGTAGCCGGGGTCGCCGGCAAGATTGTGGAGCTGGAAGGGATCCGCGGCCAGATCATAGAGCTCTTCTTCCGGCCGTTTCCCGATGATCCTCCGGCGCATGGCCGACGCTGAATCCAACGCCAGCACCGAAATCCAGGTCGGCGAATACCCCGCCTCGGATTCCCAATATTCCGCACAAACGTTGATGGGCCGTTGGGGCTCATAATTCCGTACGTAGAGATGGTCCGGGGTGCGTAGCGCTCGCATGGGGTAGCGCCCGCAATGCAGCTCGATGGAGGAGAACACACTTATGCGCTCCGTATCGAACAAGCCGGATCCTTCGGACTCCAGCGCCGGAAGGAAGCTTCGGGCACTCATGGCCGGGAAGGGGTCGATCCCGGCTGCCTCCAGGAAGGTGGGAGCCAGGTCGGCGAGGGTCACAAAATCCTCAACCACCCTCCCACCGCCTACCCGAACCGGCCAACGCACCACCAAGGGGACCCGAGTGCCCAGATCGTACAGGGTCATTTTCGCCCGCGGGAAGGGCATGCCGTTGTCACCGGTCATGACCACGATGGTGTTGTCCAGCTCACCCACTTCCTCCAGGTAGGCGATGAGATCCCCCGCCACCAAATCGAACTGTTCCACCTCGTAGTAGTAATCGGCCAGGTCGGTTCGGGTGTCATCGGTGCCGGGGAGGGTGGGGGGGACGACCACCGCCTCCAACTGCATGCCCCGGCCCACACCGGACTGCCATTCGTAGGGCCGATGGGGTTCCGAAGTATTGAACCAGAAATGGAAGGGTTGCCCTTCCGCCCGCCGGGCAAGGAACGCCTCAATGCTGGGGACCCGATCCGGAGAATCCCAGGTTCGTCCCGGCTCAGGGCCCACAACGATTCTGCCTGCAGGATTGTACGACCGTCCCGACTCCTCCAGGTAACCAGGGCCCCAGCCCTTGCCCGAGTAACCCACCAGGTAGCCGGCACGTTCCAACGCGTCGGTGTAGGTGTCGAACCTCGCGGGCAAAGCGCCCCACAGATGCACGCCGGTCTCCAGCATCCAGGGGTGCATTCCCGTCAGCATTGCAGCCCGGGAGGGTGTGCACGAAGGAGAGTTGACGAAAGCGTTGCTGAAGTAAACGCCCTCTGCGGCCATGCGATCGAAGGTCGGGGTCAGAATGTTCGGGTCCGCCACGCCCTCCGACTGGGGCCAGTTCCAGTCGTCGGCCATGAGAATAAGGATGTTCGGCCGTGGGTGGTGAGTCTCCGGTTCCTGGCGGCAGGCCAGGACCAGGAGCGTGACTCCCAGCGCCGTGAGCCCCACGTACTTCCAACACCGACCAAAGAACCGCGAGAGCATCCTGGTCACCTCCAATCAAA
>JBDHGR010000017.1:0-19049 GCA_039589815.1 Gemmatimonadota bacterium
GGGATCCTGCTTCGGGCCAGGGGGGTGTTGTTGGGCCGGGGCAGCTGAAGAGGGAAGGGGGGCGGTGGCCATCGCCCCCCTTCGACTTTACCCTCGGGAGAGTGATCCATGGCAGGACTTTGGGGTGGGCGGTTCAGTGAGGGCATGGCAGAACCCATGGTTCCCCTCAACCGAAGCCTGACTGTGGATTTCCGGTTGTGGCCCCATGACATCGAGGCGAGCAAAGTCTGGGCTCAGGGCCTGGTCCGGGCGGCCGTCATCGGGCCCGATGAGGGAGCCACCCTCCTGGATGGGTTGGAGAAGGTGGCGCAGGTCCTTTCCCAAGGGGACCACTCCGATGCCCCCGACGAGGACGTCCATTCCCTCGTGGAACGCCTCCTGATGGAGGAAGTGGGGCCGGTGGCCGGGAAACTACACACCGGACGATCCAGAAATGATCAGGTGGCCACTGATTTCCGGCTCTGGGGCATGGAAGCGTCCGAACGGCTCTCGGCTGGGGTCCAGGATCTCCTCCGGTCTTTTCTCACTTTGGCCGAGAGTGGGATGGAGGTCATCCTTCCTGGCCACACCCACCTCCAGCAGGCCCAACCCATCCGGGCTTCCCACTGGGCCTTATCCCATTTCTGGCCTCTTCTGCGGGACCGGGAACGCTTCAGACAGATTGGGATCTCAGCAAGCTCCCTCCCCCTAGGATCCGGCGCCCTGGCAGGATGTCCGTTTCCCGTGGACCGGGATTGGTTACGGGATGCCCTGGGGTTCAAGAGGGTCGCGGAAAACAGCCTCGACGCCGTTTCGGACAGGGATTGGGCGGCGGAGATGGTGTTCGCCGGGGCTTTGTCGGGTGCCCATATGTCCCGCCTTGGTGAGGACCTGGTGCTGTTTTCGTCCAGAGAGTTCGGATACCTCGAATTACCGGAGGGCTACTGCACGGGATCCAGCTTGATGCCCCAGAAAAGGAACCCCGATGCGGCGGAGCTGGTTCGTGGCAAGATGGGCAGGCTTCTCGGCAACCTCACGGGCCTCCTGACGGTCTTAAAGGGCCTCCCCACCGGCTATAACAGGGATCTCCAGGAAGACAAGGGCTTCCTCTTTGACACGGTGGACACTCTTCTTCAGGCCCTTCCTGTAATGCAATCTGTCGTGGCCGAGGCTCAATTCCGGGGGGACACCATCCGTGATCGCCTCGATCCAGAGCTCCTGGCCACGGATATCGCTGACTACCTCGTGAAAAAAGGCGTGCCCTTTCGGGAGAGTCACGAGGTCGTGGGCCGGTTGGTCCGCACCGCCGAGGATCGAGGAACCTCCATCGCCGACCTTCCATTCAGTGCTTTTAGAGAAGCCCATTCCACCTTCGGAGAGGATGTCAGCGAGGTGTTCTCCTTCGAAGCCTCCGTGGAAGCCCGGGGAGTCTCAGGCGGAACGTCGAGGCAGGCCGTCGAGAATCAGATGGCACTAGCCAGGAAATCCATAGAATCCTGAAGGCCCGTCAGGACATCTCCCGGCCCGCCGCCAGCGCGAAGGGTTCCAGACCCTGCATCAAAGCCGAAAACTCTGGGAAGTCCAAGGTTTGTTCCCCATCCGACCATGCCGTCTGCGGATCCGGATGAACCTCCACCAGGAGCCCGTCGGCCCCCGCCGCGATAGCGGCGTAGGACAACGCAGGGACCAGATCCCGCCGACCGCCCCCATGGCTGGGGTCTGCAATTACGGGAAGGTGCGTCTCCTTCTTGAGCAGAGGGATGGCCGCCAGATCGAAGGTGTTCCGAGTTGCCGTCTCGAAGGTCCGAATCCCGCGCTCACAAAGCATCACGTTCATGTTCCCTTGGCTCATTACGTATTCGGCTGCCAGGAGAAGATCCTTCACCGTTGCAGACATTCCCCGCTTCAAGAGTATAGGGCGGTGGGTTCTTCCCACTTCCGTGAGGAGAGGAAAATTCTGCATGTTCCTGGCACCCACCTGAAGGGCGTCGGCGTACTCCGCCACAAGCTCGACCTGTCGGGTGTCCATGACTTCTGTCACCACGGGCAGTCCGCTCCTGGATCGGACCGCTGCAAGGATCTCGAGGCCCTCCTTCCCCAAGCCCTGGAAAGAGTATGGAGACGTTCTGGGTTTGAAGGCGCCGCCCCTCAGGCCTCGGCCGCCCACCGATCCCACGAAGTCAGCGGTTTCCTCCATTATCTCCATGCTCTCCACGGAACACGGACCGGCCATCACCACGATCCCGGGCCCTCCGATCTCCACCGACCCGAAGGGAATCCGGGTTGGCCCCGCTGCGAACTGCAGAGCAGCCAGTTTGTAGGGTACCATGACCGGATGGACTGCTTCCACCCCGGGAATGGTGGCCAGAGGTATGTGCTGAAGGCGGGCTTCGTCCCCGATGCACCCGATGACGACTCGAGTCTCTCCGCGGGAGATGTGGGTTCTGAGGCCCAACCCCTCAACCCTCTCCCGGATATGGTCGATCTCGGCTTCGGTCACGCCGCGGCGCGTCACGATGATCATTCCTGTCTCCTGTGTGCGGGAATCCGCCCGGCCGCCCCAAAAAAAGAAAAGGGCCCCTATTTCGTCAGGAAGCCCGGAAGGCGGAGGGTCTTGATTTTCAACACTTCGAAAGAGTCAGACGCATCCCTTCCCCCGGGCTCCTGCCCGGGGATAATAACCGTAGGAACGGGCAGCATAACGAAACCGCCTGACATCTCTCTTCATGGCGCCCGGAAGGTGCTCAACACCCCCCACACTGTCAAGATAAGGCCTGGCTGCAGGGTGGTGCGCTCCCTACATTCTTGGGCGAAAGCCTTGGGAGCAACCGCGCTTCTCTCACCCCAGAACACCCCCGGAGGAATGGGTTTGCCCCGGAACCACTCTTCTGAAACGGGAAAAGCTGCGGCCGGAGCCCTGGCTGCCCACGCCGTGGCACCCGGTATGAAGGTGGGACTAGGCACCGGAAGCACGGTCGCTTTTTTTCTCAGGGCCCTCGGGACACGCTTTCAGGACGGGGAGATCCCCGGAATCGTCGGCGTTCCCACGTCCCTGCGAACGGAGAGTGAAGCTGGACAGCTCGGGATTCCCATGGCGACCTTGGAGGAGGTGGGTACTCTGGACCTCACGGTGGACGGGGCCGACGAAGTAGATCCCGGGCTGGACGTCATCAAGGGTCTGGGAGGGGCCCTCCTCCGTGAGAAAATGGTGGCCCAAGCAACCCGACACATGATAATCATTATAGATGAGGAGAAGCTCGTGGACCGCCTTGGCACCCGGTCCCCTCTGCCGGTCGAGGTGGTACCGTTCTCATGGGAGAGTCAGGGACCCTTCCTGGAAACCCTCGGGGCACGACCTGTGGTCCGTGAGGTCCCGGGGGGAAGGTTCTACTATACGGACAACGGGAACCTCATCCTCGACTGCCACTTTTCGGCGGGGATCCAGAATGCCTCGGAACTTCAGGATGCTCTGGCTGCCAGGGCCGGTGTCGTGGAGTCAGGGCTCTTCCTGAACATGGTGGATGAAGTCCTCGTGGGTGGGGAGGGAGGGGTGGAGAGGATGACTCGCTATGGAGTTGACCCAACCTGAACCTTCGAGAAGACCTTTCCCGGCCCTATCGATCCCGATTCTCCAACTTGGAGCCTTCTCTTGACCCTGATCGCACCTTCCATTCTCTCGGCAGATTTTGGCCGCCTTGCCGAGGACGTGAAGACCGTGGAGGCGGCGGGAGCGGACTGGATCCACGTGGATGTGATGGACGGCCATTTCGTCCCGAACATCACCATAGGGCCGTTGGTTACCGACGCCGTCAGGAAAGCCACGGAGCTTCCCGTTGACGTGCATCTGATGATCGAGTCGCCGGAGCGGTATCTGGAGGCTTTTGTCGCGGCAGGAGCCGACAGGATCACGGTCCACCAGGAGACTTGCCCACATCTCCATCGCACTCTTCAGCAGATCAGAGAGTTGGGAGCAATGCCGGGTGTGTCCCTGAACCCTTCCACGCCTGTGAACACCTTGGAAGACATCGTACCGTTCGTGGAGTTGATTCTTGTGATGACAGTGAATCCAGGGTTCGGGGGACAGTCCTTCATCCCCACGTCCCCCGCGAAAATCAGGGCGGCCCGGGATCTGCTGATGAAGGCTGGGCGCGGGGAGGTTCCCGTCCAGGTCGATGGCGGCGTGGGGCCAGACACCGCTCCCACCCTGGTTGGGGCCGGGGCCGACGTCCTTGTCGCGGGATCGGCCGTTTTTGGGCACCGGGGGGGGGCGGCAGAGGGCGTCCGAGAGTTGAGAGCGTGCATTTCGAGGTCCCAATGAATGGAGAGAACATGAAAGAACTTCCTTTGGTGGACCTTTCCCAAATGGAGCGTTTGAACGAGTGGGGTGGGCCGGACCTGAAAAGAAAGATGATCGAACTTTTTCTCACCCACGCTTCGGAACGCCTGGGAGAGATCAAAGACGGAGTTGCCGGCGGGGACCGGGAAAAAGCCGAAACAGGGGCCCATACGTTGAAATCCAGTGCGGGAAATGTAGGCGCCGCGAGGGTCCAGTTTCTAGCCAGGGACGCGGAAGCCCTGGCCGAGGTCGGAAAGCTTGGCGAGGTCGAAGCTTTGATTCCCGCGTTGGATGAGGAGTTCGAAGCCGCGTGCGGTGCCCTCCGGAGCGTCTTGGAAGAGGGGGAGGAATGAAACCGAGAATCGCCGTGGTCGAGGACAATCCGGACAATCGGTTCCTGGTACAGGCCCTCCTCGAGGATCTCTATGAACTTTCGCAATTCGAAACCGGAACGGAGGCTATCGAGTGTTTGGCTCAGGAACAACCGGATCTAATCCTCTTGGACCTATCCCTGCCCGACATGAGCGGAGTCGACGTCTTCCGGTGGATCAGGGGGAGCCCAGGTTTGGGTGAAGTCCCCGTCATCGCTCTTACCGCACACGCCATGACTGGTGACCGTGAGAAGTTCCTAGCCGAAGGTTTCAACGACTATGTTACGAAGCCCATCGTGGACGAAACCATTCTCCTGGAGAGCATTGCCCGGTGGCTGAAATCCCCGGAATAGACGATCCCGAAAGACAAGAAGAAGGGTCGAAGGATCCTTTTTCCCAAAAGAGCGCTCACGACATTCCCAGGGTGTTCAAGGGGGACCGGACGGCGACCCGGGCGGCCACGCATTTCTTTGTTGTTGTGCTGCTGGCCGTTCTGGCCCGGGGGCTCTCTCGGTCAGATTGGACCTCCGGACCGATTCTATATGGTACCCTGGAAACTCTCTCCGCCCTGCTGGCGTTTGTGGTGGGGGCTCTGGCCCTCGTTCGGTTCTATAGCAGAAAACGGGAGACCTTCCTCTTTATCGGGACAGGGTTCCTCGGCACCGGTTTTCTGGATCTGTTTCCCGCTGTTCTGGCAATGGGCTGGGTGGGAGAATGGACTGCCGCGGAAGTGGAAGGGCTGGCCACCTGGGGCTTCACCGCCTCCGGCACCTTCCTCTCTCTTTTCCTGCTCACGGGCGGGATCACCTGGCGCCGGAACCTGGCCAACCCAGATCGGAAACCGACCCGGGAAGCAACGGTTTACCTGACGGCAGCTCTGCTGGCGGTGGTGGTCTTCGCCATCTTCAATCTTTTCCCCCTGACCGGGGCACTAAGACCAGACCAGTTCATCCGGCAACCAGCCGAGTTGGTCCCGAGCCTGATCTTCCTGATTTCGGCTGTTGGTTACTTGGCGAAAAACCACTGGCGGTCTGATGCCTTCGAGCATTGGCTCATCGTAGGTCTCCTCATCGGGGTCATGGCCCATGGGGCCTACATGCCCTTCTCCTCCCAATACCATGACGGCCTTTTTGTGGGTGCACATGGGCTGAAAGTCTTGAGCTACGCGGGCGTGCTGGTAGGACTCCTGGCCAGCGTTTACGTGACATTCCGGCGAGAAGGGGAGGTGGCAGAAGCCACGCGGGAGGCCAACCAGGCTCTGGCCCGGGAGATCGACTACAGACGCCAAGCCGAGAGACTCATTCAGGAGAAGGAGGAACGTCTTCAGGATTTCCTGGACAACGCCCACGACTTGATCCAAAGCGTCGATCCCGACGGTCGTTTTGTATACGTCAACCAGGCGTGGAAGACAGCGTTGGGCTATAGTGACGAGGAGATTAAAGCCCTGACCCTTTTCGAGATCCTGGATCCAGGCTGCAGGGAGCGGTGTAAGCGGGACTTTGCGAGGGTGATTCAGGGTGAAAACCTCCCAGCTCTGGAGGTGGACTTCGTCGCCGCCGATGGGCGAGTGATCCAGGTCTCGGGGAGCGCCAATGTTTGGATCAAGGACGGGGCACCCGTTGCCACCCGGAGCATCTTCCGCGACATCACCGAACAGGTTCAAGCCAGGAGACAATTCGAGACTTTCCAGGCAAACCTCCGAGCCCTTGTGGAGAACACCGGTGACGCCATCTGGTCCGTCGACCGGGCCAAGCGCCTGATCACCTTCAACACGGCGTTCTCCATGGCTCTCGAGGTGAGAACCGATCGGGAACCCAGGGTGGGAGACCTGCCAGCCGATTGCCTCCCTCCTGAAGACGTGGCCTGGTACGTGGACATGTATGAGAAGGCTCTCTACGGGAACGGTTTCAGCGAGCTCAGAGAGGAGAAGATCGGAGGCCAGGTCCGAACCTACGAGTTTTTCTTCAATCCGATTCGGGAGGCCGCAGGGATCACCGGGGTCGCCGTCTTCGAAAAGGACGTCACCGCGCGGCGCCGGACCCAGCTTGCCCTCCGGATGGCCAAGGAGGAAGCCGAGGACGCGAACCAAGCCAAGAGCAAATTCCTGGCCAGCATGAGCCACGAGCTTCGGACGCCACTGAATTCGGTGATCGGCTTCACCAACATCCTGCTAAAAAACAGGACGGGAAATCTCGCGGAGCAGGAGTTGAGTTTCCTGGACCGAATCATTGCCAACGGAAAGCACCTCCTGGACCTCATCAATGAAGTCCTTGATCTGGCCAAGATCGAAGCTGGCCGGATGGAGTCGGTGTTTCAGACTGTGGATTTGACCACCCTCCTGGGTGATACCCTTTCCCAGTTGGAAGGCCAGGTGAGGGGAAAACGAGTGGTCCTCCGGAGCCAGATTCCGGAGGGGATCGATTCGATCGAAAGCGATCTGGGGAAGCTCAGGCAGGTGATCATAAACCTGGTGGGCAACGCCCTCAAGTTTACAGATGAGGGTGAGGTGAGCGTCGAGATCCTGGTCAAGGGAGATGGGCGGACCCCTTCAGCCATTGCCGTGAGGGACACCGGGATCGGGATTCCCCCAGATCGACTTCAGGCCATTTTCGAGGCCTTCCAGCAGGCCGACAAGGACACGAGCCGGGAGTTCGGAGGGACAGGGTTGGGGCTCACCATCTCCCGTTCGCTATGTCAGCTCATGGGCTACGATCTCCGAGTCGAAAGCGAGGAAGGGAAGGGATCCACCTTCACCATTCTACTCACTGCCGGAACCTCCCCAGAGAAGCGGGCGGAAGAGGAGCTGATGCAGGAAGCCCTCAAGCCCATCGAGTCCACCCGGCCCGCGACCTCTACCGCCGAAACGAGCTCGCCGAAGGGCCCACGGGCCAGGATCCTGGTAATCGACGACGATCCGGATTCTCTTCGCCTGCTTCGAGTTCAGTTGGAAGAAATCGGTTTCGAAGTCCTGACTGCCCCCTCGGCCGAGGTGGGCTTGGAGGTGGCAAAAAAGCAGAACCCGGACCTGATAACGTTGGATCTGGTCATGCCGGGCATGACTGGTTGGGAGGCGCTGCGGGAATTCAAGAAATCTCCGGACCTGCAACACATTCCGGTCGTCATCATCTCCACGGTGGCCGGCGAGCAGGATCGGGGCAGCCTCTTCGGATCGGTGGACCTGCTCACCAAACCTGTGGATAAAAGTGAGCTCCTGACGGTCCTGCGGCGGAACCTCCCGGTGCCGCGAGGCCAGCGCGTACTGGTGGTCGAGGACGAGCCGGGCACTCAGGAAATCCTCCGGACCTGCCTTGAAGAGATCGGGTTACAGGTGACCCTCGCAGGGAATGGCGAGGAGGCAGAAGCGGCTCTGGAGGCCTTCGATCCTGATCTCATTCTGCTGGATCTCGTGATGCCGGTGATGGACGGTACCGCCTTCCTCCAGCGGCTTCGGGAGGATCCCGATGGATCCGAAATCCCGGTCATCATCTGTACGGGAAAGGAACTCTCTCTGGGCGAGCGAAAGCGTCTCCTCGCTCAGGCTATCCGGGTTCTGGAGAAGGGCGAGGGGTTCGAAAAGGATCTCATGTCCGCCCTGGCCGACTTCTTTCCCCTGGAAATCGATGGAGCCGAGGGAGCCCATGGAGGGGCCTAGTCGAAAACCGCGGGCACCGGAGCTGCTCCGCCCCCGGTTGGCAGTCCTTACTACAGGCCTCCTTCGCCTGGAGAAGGGGGAGAAGGAAGGTGCCGGCACCATCCGCCGGATGGGTAAAGTCTTCCGCAACTGGGCTATCGGCGAGGAGCTGCAGGAGGTCGAGGGGGCAGCATCCAGGGTTATGGCCGCAAGGGATGACCAGCTCTTGGAGGCTGGAGCAGGCCTTCGGAACAGCCTCAAGCAGATCGTCTCCGCACTGGGCGAGGAGACTTCTCACCACTTCGTGGTTCTGGCCGTGGAAGAGAACCCCGACGACGCCGCTCTCCTGGAACTGGGCTTGGAATCGTCCGACCGTACACTCTACTCCGTGGCGAACCTGGCTGAGGCTGAGGAGGTTCTCCGCAGCGAGGAGGTGGCGCTCCTCGTTTTGGACCTTAGCCTCCCAGACGGGGATGGCCGCACCTTCCTGACACATGTAAAGGAACAGGTACGTTACACAGACCTCCCTGTCCTGATCGTGAGCGGGAAGGAGGGGGGGGCGGTGAAGGCCGAGTGTCTCGCTCTCGGCGCGAGTTCGTTCTTTGAAAAACCCGTTGATCCCACGGCTATCGCCGCTGCTGCCGCCTCAAGCCTCCAGGGGGTGGTGAAGCGCCGGTTCGACGAGAGAACCGATCCCCTTACGCAGCTCTTGAAGCGGATGGCAATCCGAGAGCTGTGGGACCGATGGACCTTTCCGGATCCCAGCTCCATCGGGATCATCGGTCTCGACGGCTTCGATGCGTTGGAAGATCGCTATGACCACGAGATCGCCGACCGTGTCCTGGCTGCTGCCGGGCTTCTCTTCCGGGAAATGACACCCAAGGGATGTGTGGCTGCCCGTTGGGAAGAATCGGTTTTTTTGGTCCTCTGCCCTGGACTTGACCGCCGTGCCGCCAGCGAACTCTTGAGCCGGATTCTCGTTGGCATCAGGGAGCTGGACCATGGGGACCCCAAGGGAGAATCCTTCCGAGTCACGGGCTCCGGTGGTGTTGTGGAGATTACGTCCGATTCGACCTTCGATTTTGCGGTCGAGGATGCCTACGCCCTCCTGGAGGAAGCGGTTGAGTCAGGAGGGAACAGGCTTGCCGAAACCGCTGGCCCAGAGGAAAGACCGACCATAATGGTGGCGGAGGACGATCCCCTCTCCGCGGGCATTCTCATACATCGATTAGAGAAGGAAGGCCTCCACGTGCTTCATTATCCCGATGGGGCCGAAGCACTGGAGGGGGCCCTGGCGAACCGGATCTCCATGGTCATCCTGGACGTGAAGATGCCGGGGATGGATGGATTTGAACTCCTCGAGAGGCTCCGAAAAATCCCGGCTTATTATGATGTTCCCATAATGATGCTCACCTCCATGGGCAGGGAGGAAGACATCACGAAGGGCTTTGATCTGGGCGCTGACGATTACATGGTGAAGCCCTTCTCCCCAGTGGAAGTCCTTGCCCGAGTCCGCCGTCTCCTGAGCCGGTGACGAGATGGGCGGACCCGGAAACCCCCTTAGTGCTCTCCTCTCCACTCAGGTCTTTCTGGCCCTCACTCTTACGGTTCTGACACTCCTGGGCATGGCCACGTTTTTTGCCGTGGTCACCTTCGTCTTGCGGCTCAAGAACGAGAAAGAAGACCGCCGTTGGGCTGACCTCTTGAGGAGCTGGGAGCCACTCCTCTTGGAAGCCCTCTACGAACCAGAGAAGTTGCAGGGGTTATGGGACAGCGTGGATGAGAAATACCATCTCGATTTCTTAGAATTCAATCTCCAGTATTCCCAACGGCTTGGAGGACCGGAAAAGCAAACCCTCAAGCTGGCTGCCGCCCCTTACCTCGAGGCCGTTCGACCACTCCTCAACCATCGGCGGGTTGGAGTTCGAGCGCGGGCCGTCCAGACCCTGGGCACTTTGGGTATGCCGGAGTTCATGGAAGAGGTGAAGGCAGCGGTCGACGACCCAGCTCCGTTCGTGGCTGCGCTGGCTGCTCGCCTCGTGGCCCGCCAGGCCGGCCCAGAGGAGGCTCAGGATTTCTGCCGACGGTTGAGCCGCTTCAAGACCTTCCGGAACTGGTATCTGGTGGACATGGTTGTGGATCTGGGCCCTCAAGCCATCCCTGCCATCAGAGAGGCCCTTGCCGACCCCGACCGTCCCGCCCAAATCCGGGCAGTGGCGGCTCACTCCCTCTCGGTTTTGGGAGACCTGGCCGCCGCCGAGCTTGCGGGAGAACTGGCCACCACGGAGGAGGACCCGGGCCTCCTGGCCTCCCTTATGCGGCTTTTGGCCCGGGTAGGGACGGGAGAGCTTTCTTCGGCGGCCCGGGCTCATCTCGACGCCGATGAGTTCTTCGTGAGGGCTGCTGCTACCCGGGCACTCTCGGAACTGGGAGGTGCTGAGGATCTCCCCTACCTGGTCGAGAAGCTCAACGATCCCTCCGCTTGGGTCAGACTGGCAGCGGCAAGGGGGGTCTACCATATAGGGAGCAAACGTGCTTTTCGGGCGCTAAGCCGAGGGGATGACCCAGCAGCGCCGCTCTTTCGTCAGGTCCTTGCCGAGGAGGCCGGGAAATGACCGGGGTTTTCTGGGTTATCGTATTCTCATTCAACGGACTGGTCATCCTCTATTTCCTGGCCCTGAATGGTTTCTATCTCGCCACCAGCCTCTTTGCCTACGGTGCTCACCGGCGTTACGCCCTTCGGTTGAAGACAGTGGATCTCGAGAGGTTCCTGAGGACCGGAGGGGCCCCCCCAATCACCCTGATTAGCCCAGCATTCAATGAGGAAGCCACACTGGTTGAAGCCGTACGTTCCCTGCTTTCCCTGAACTACCCGGAATTCGAAGTCCTGGTGAGCAACGACGGATCCACGGACAACACCTTGGAAGTCTTGACCAAAGCTTTCAACCTCGGACCCGTGGACCGGGTGCCCATGGGAGGAATCCCGACCGAATCGGTGAGAGGCACCTATAGGAGTCGGAGATACCCCAACCTGTGGGTTTTGGACAAGGAAAACGGTGGCAAAGCAGACGCCCTGAATGCCGGCATCAACTATTGCCGGTCGGCTCTCTTTTGTGCCATGGATGCCGATACAATTCTGGAGCGGGACTCTCTCCTGAGGATCGTTCAACCATTTCTGGAAGAGTCCACCACGGTGGCCGCCGGCGGGATCATCCGGATCGCAAACGGGTGCGTGATCAAGAAGGGTCAGGTGGAGCGTGTGGGGTTGCCTGGGAACGTCGTGGCACGCTTTCAGGTCATGGAGTACCTCCGCGCCTTCCTGGCGGTTCGCATGGGCTGGGACGCCTTGGGTTCGACCTTGATCATCTCCGGAGCCTTTGGGGTTTTTGACCGGTCGCTCGTCGTGGAAGTGGGCGGGTATTCAACGACCACGGTCGGTGAAGACATGGAGTTGATTGTCAGACTCCATAGGCACTGTCGGGAACGCCGAGTTCCGTACAGGATCGGGTTTGTCCCCGATCCTGTTGCGTGGACGGAATGCCCGGAAACCTTGGCGGTCCTGGGGCGTCAGCGCGATCGGTGGCAGCGAGGCCTGATGGAATCTCTTATCCGGCACCGTGCCATGCTCTTCAATCCGAGGTATGGTCGCCTCGGACTGGTGGCCTATCCCTACTTCTTCTTCCTGGAAATGATCGGCCCTCTGGTAGAGACACTGGGCTATGCCGTGTTTGCTCTGACCCTCCTGGCGGGGAAGGCCGCCGTGGCTTACGTAATGGCCTTCTTGGCCGTCGCTTTTGGTTTCGGCATGGTACTGTCCCTATCTGCGGTCTGTCTGGAGGAGATCACCTTCAGGCGTTACCCGGAAAGGAAAGATCTCCTTTCCCTTTTTCTTATCGCCGTCCTGGAAAACCTCGGCTACCGCCAGCTGAACACCTACTGGAGGATGAAAGGCACGATCATGGGACTCAGGGGCCGAGGAGGGTGGGGGACCATGACCCGGAAGGGCTTCGGAGGGGACCCGGCGTGACTCCCCTGGGTGTCCTTGGAATCGCCAGTCTAGGTTACGGACTGGCCTTGGCTGCCCTGGTGGGCGGGATGGCCGAAAAAGAGGCGGTTCCAGAGGGAATACCCCGGAAGGTATTACACGTTGGGATCTTCGCCGGTGCAGTCCCGGCTCAACTCCTCCTGGGATTCTGGGGGGTGGTGACCTATGGAGTCGTCATCTCAATCATTGTCCTCGCTGGCTTTTTCCAAGGGCCGGGTCTGCCCTTCCATCGGGCACTGGCCCGGCCGGAGAAGGGCAGGGACTCCCACCATTCAGTCCTCACTCCCCTTGTTTCCACGGCCCTGGGCGGTCTGGCGGCGGTTCTCCTTGTGGGCCATTTCGCGGCCGTAGGATATCTGGCTTGCGGCCTGGGAGACGCCGCCGGTGAGCCGGTTGGGCGGAGATGGGGGCGACACAGGTATCGTTCCTTCCCCTGGAATAAGAACGCCCACCGCCGATCGGTCGAAGGATCCCTGGCCGTGTTCGGGGCGGGATCCTTCGGTGCAGCGATCGCCCTTGGGCTCATCGATTTCTCGTTCCCCCAGGCGCTCATTGTCGGATTCGCCTGTGGTGCAGCCGGAGCGATTGGGGAAGGGCTCAGCGGTCGGGGCACGGACAACTTCTGGGTCCAGATCCTCGCTTCATTGACGGCCTGGGGGCTGCTTGGTTGAAGGAGAACCGGAGGACGCCTGGCGGGTAGTCAGGGAGGGAGCATGACCTCCGTAAAAGGAAAGAACCGCTATGCCCTATTATCGGCACCGTTCCCACTTCCCCTATCCTCCCGAAGAGGTATTCGCCTGGCATCTGCGGCCGGGTGCTTTTGAACGCCTTTTCCCTCCCTGGGTGGGGGTGAGGGTCCTGGAGAGGGAGGGAGGGATTTCCGATGGAGGCCGGGTCCTCCTCGGCATTCGCCAGGGACCCACCGACCTGAAATGGGAGGTGCGCCACACTGCCTTCGAGGAAAGCCGGCTCTTTCAGGACGAGCAGCTTTCGGGACCGTTCGAAAAGTGGGTCCACCAACACCGCTTCCTTCCTGCCGACGATGGGGGATGCTTCCTCGAGGACGAGATTGAATGGACGGCCCCCCTGGGGGCGGCCGGCCGCCTATTTGCCGAGGGGTTCATCGACCGCGAGTTGGAGCGCCTCTTCCGCTTTCGTCACGCCCGCGTCCTCAACGATCTCACCCTCCACAATCGATCCCGGGGAAAACCACTGACCGTTGTCCTCACCGGCGGGTCCGGGCTGATCGGAACCGCCCTGAAAGACTTCCTCACTTCGGGGGGCCATGAGGTTCGCCCCCTCCTCCGGCGATCCGGAACCTCCCGTGGGAACGGGGCGGTTTGGGATCCACTGGGTGAAGATGTGGACCAAGCAGTTTTTGAGGGCGCTGACGCAGTGGTTCACCTGGCCGGGGAGTCGCTGGCGGCCTTGCGGTGGAGCGAGGAGAAAAAGAAGAGGATCCTCCAGAGCCGCCGCCAGGGGACGGAGCTCATCGCACGGGCACTTGCCCGGGTGACTGATCCGCCCCAGGTCCTGGTGTCAGCTTCGGCCGTCGGGTACTACGGTGCCCGCGGGAATGAGATTGTCACGGAGGAGAGCTCTCCCGGCCAGGGATTCCTTGCCATGGTCTGCCGTGAGTGGGAGGGGGCAACGGGCCCGGCGCGGAAGGCCGGAATCAGAGTGGTGATGCTTCGGACCGGGTTTGTGATCAATCCCCTCGGCCCGGGCCTCGGAAAGATGCTACCGCCCTTCAAGGCTGGACTCGGCGGTCGGATCGGAACGGGGCGCCAGTACATGAGCTGGATCGACCTGGACGACGTGGTGGGCCTCATCCACCATGCCCTGACTCGGCCGGGGGTCCCTGGCCCCCTCAACGCCACCGCACCGAACCCTGTGCCCAACGCGACTTTCACCGACGCCTTGGGACGGGTACTGGGCCGACCAACCGTGGTGCCTCTACCCGCCGTGGCAATCAAAGGGCTGTTGGGAGAGATGGGTACCGAGCTGCTCCTGAAGGGAGCCAGGGCTCTACCCCAGAAGGCTGAAGAAAC
This sequence comes from Gemmatimonadota bacterium, assembly GCA_039589815.1. GTDB lineage: Bacteria > Gemmatimonadota > Gemmatimonadetes > Longimicrobiales > Gaopeijiaceae > JABDNZ01. The sequence continues at coordinate 14,414 of JBDHGR010000017.1, forward strand.
GGGTTACGAGTTTCTTTTTCCAAACCTGGAGGACTCCCTCCGGTTCCAACTCGGGCGGATGGAGAACGGTTAGGCCGGCCCCAGGATTCCTCCTCAGTTCTTAAGACTTCCCGAATATAAAGGCTTCTTGCTCGGTTCTCGACGTGCGTGTGATTCCCAACATGTTTGTGTGACACTTTCGTGTTTGTCACATCGTGCCATCAGGGCAGGATTTCTCCCTCTTCAGAAAGCCGGGGGAATGGCTTCCCCTGGTTCAGGAGGACCTCTGCGATCTCCGGATAAGACCACTCGAAGAGGAGGCGCTGGTAGTGTTCCGAAGAGAGGCGGGATACCCCGTAAAGGCCCCGGGCCTGGCGTTGCCGGAAGGCTTCGAAGAGAAGGAGGGCTGTGGCCACCGAAACATTCAGCGAGCGGACCATTCCTGCCATGGGGATCACACAAGTTTCATCCGCCAATGACCGCCCCTCCGACGAAAGGCCGTGCAGTTCCGCCCCGACCATGAGGGCCACGGGTCGCGTGAGGTCGATTTGCCGGTAGTCCTTGGCCTCATCGCTGGGATGGGCTGCCAGAATCGTGAACCCCTCTCCGTGGAGATGATCGGCTGCGGCCTGCACACTGGCATGAACGTGGACGCCGACCCACCTCGTCGTGCCTGCAGACGTGTGGTGGTGAAGATCGATGCCCTTCTCCGGCAATACGGCATGAGCGCTCAGGACACCGACCGCGTCGCAGCTACGCAGAATGGCCGAGAAGTTGTGGGTTTTGTTCACGGCTTCCATGAGGACCGTGAGGTCCGGTTGTCTGTTCTCCAGAACCTCTCGAATACGTCTAAACCGCTCAGGATTCACGCTCTAAGGTCTCCTCGGCTCTCCCATCATCGACTAACCTCTCCTGGAGCCATTGATAGAAGCCCTCCTGAGCCTCCACGCGAGGTTCACCAACTCTGCGCCCCACATAGTTGTTCACCTGATCGGGGTCCAAGACACGGGCTTTCGCGTTATCGGACAATTGCAGGTGAAGGAACTGCTCCAACTCTTCCCGTGCGCGCTGGTCGTAGACCGGGAAGGCAACCTCCAACCTGCGATCCAGGTTCCGTTTCATCAGGTCTGCGGAGGAGAGAAAAAGCACCGGCGATCCACCGTTCACGAAGCGAAAGATCCTGGCATGCTCCAGGAACCGGTCGACGATGCTTCTGGCCTTCACGTTCGCGGCAAGACCAGGGAGCTCTGGCCGCATGCAGCAGATCCCCCGGATGATGAGATTCATCCGAACCCCGGCCTGACTGGCCTCATAGAGGAGATCGATCATGCCCGGATCCTCCAGGCTGTTCATTTTCAGAGCCATGCCGGCGATGTTCCCTCCCTCGGCATTGGCGATCTCCTTCTGGATCAGGTCGGTGATGCCGCTCCGGAGTTTCGACGGGGCCACGAGAAGGTGGTGGCATCGTGGGTTTTCGATCTCCTCCCAACGGAATCGGAACACCTGGTCGAGGTCTTTTGTTAGACGGGGGTCAGCGGTCAGAAGTGCGTGGTCGGCGTACACCCGAGCCGTTGACTCGTTGAAGTTTCCTGTGCCGAGGAAGGCATAGTCCTTGGGTACTCCATCCTCCTCTCTGGTGAGCAGCGCGATCTTCGAGTGCACCTTGATTCCGGGTTTGCTGTAGAAGATCCGGACGCCGGCTTCCTCCATCTCTCCGGCCCACTTGAGGTTCCTGGCCTCGTCGAACCTTGCTTTCACCTCGACGAAGGCCGCCACATCGACACCTCTTTGGGCCGCATCGATGAGAGCCCGGACCACGGAAGAATCCTTGGCAACCCGGTAAAGCGTAATCCAGATCCGGCGAGTTCCCGGATCCCGGGCAGCCTCTTCCAGAAACCGAGTCACATACCCATAGGACTGGTAAGGGAAATGAAGGATCCTATCCCGCTCCGACACCGCCTCCAGGATGGACTCGGACCTCCTGAGGGTCGGATGGGGAAGTGGCTCGAGAGGTGGCCGAATCAACTTCCGGTGTCGTTGGGGCTTGGGGAACTCGAAGAAGTCCTGGAGGTTGTGGTAACGGCCACCTGGGAAGAGGTCGTCGTCCTCCAACCCTAGATGGTCTTTCATGAACGAGACCAGGGCATAGGGCGCCTGGAGATCGTAAAGGAAGCGACTGGGTAACCCCTTGTCCCTCTTCTCCAGGCTTTTGCTGATCTTCGCCACCAGGTCGCCCTCGAACTCATCCTCCAGGTACAGGTCGGCGTCTCGGGAGAGTTTCACGGCATAGGCCGATCCCACTTCCTGGTCCGGGAAGAGTTCCGGGAGAAAGAGCCGAATCACATCTTCCAGAAAAAGAACGTTGTGGCCCTCACCTGGGGCGACCACGAATCTGGGGAGGGCCGGGGAAGGAACCCCGATGATTCCGTAGGAAGGACGTTCCGACCCCAGGGCGATGTCCACCATGGGCCAAAGCTCGGCTACCAGGTAGATCCTGCCTTCCTCCAAGAACGGTGGGTCATCTCGGTCCTCCAAGACGAGAGGACTCAAAAGGGGTCGGACCCTTTCCCGGAAGAAGACCTCCAAGTAGGCGTTCTGAATCGGGTTTACGTTCCGATTGTTCAGAAGGAACACGCCGTTAGCCTCGAGTTCCGGAAGGATCTGGCTTCTCAGGGTAGTGCCGAACATCTCCTGCTGACTGGTGACAACGAAGTGGATCTCCCTGAGTAGGCGCCGGACTCGGAAGCCCAGCTTCTTGAGTTTCTTCTTCTTCAACCGGAGGAGGCTCCGGAGAGATGCCACCCGGACTCGGAAGAACTCGTCCAGGTTGGAGGAGAAGATGGCCAAAAAGTTGAGCCGTTCCAGGAGAGGTACACGAGGATCCATCGCCTCCTGGAGGACTCGGCCGTTGAAGGCCAGCCAGGTGATCTCCCGGTTCAGGTAGCGATCCGGCCCCTCGTCCTGGGGAGGGTCAGGTGGATCGGGCCTCGCTTGTGGGTCGGGCCTCCCCTGTGGATCCGGCTTCCCCTCAGAAAGAGGCTCCTTGGACCCGGACGATTCTTGTTCCGGGTCCGAGGCCAGGTTTTCCGCGTTCAACTCGTCGGTCATAGGCTCTAGGTATCGGAAGGACGGTCGTCCTTTTGGGCCATCAGTGGGCAGTCTAGACCCTTCCTGAGTAACCCGCGAGGGCTCTCAAGTTCTTCCGCCTTGATCCCAGACGCGAAACACGATTGATTTGAGGCAGAGCCGGGGTGGTGGAACAGGCAGACACAGGGGACTTAAAATCCCCCGGGAGCAATCCCTTGCGGGTTCGAGTCCCGCCCCCGGCACTCTCAAGCCACAACGACATAGGGGGTTTTCGGGACCCGCGGCCAAGCGGAGACTTCTTTGTGTCGGGCAACTGGCGGGCAAATGATTCTCGCAAGCGCAGAACCGAAGAGCCCGCGCGACTGACCGCTGGGGCTGCTTCCCGGTCGGGGAATGGATCCCTGCCCTTGTTCCGGTTGTATCTAAGGTTCAGCAAGAAAAGGCTTTCTCAGGGGAGGGTTTGATGCAGTCTAGCCATCTTTTGGCAACTCGTCGTTTCGCTGTTGCCCTGATCTGTCTGATGGTCCTGACCCAGGCCAGTTGTACCACGCTGCAGTTGTCTCCCTCATTCGATCCGGGGTCCGGCGAGACTGGTTCTGGGGACCCGGACAGTGATGATTGGGGGCTCTCCGATACCGGAAGAGCGGTTGGCTTGGTCACCTTGACGGCCGTGGGAGGGTATCTGCTTTATAAGGCGTTCACCGGAGATTCTGAGGAGGAGTCAGGTCAGCCGAAGCCTGGATCATCACACGTGGAGCATCGTGGCACACGTCTTATCTTGTCGGACTTCTCACTCCCTCGCGTTCGTCCTGTGACGCTTCTACAAGGATGTGCAGGTGCTGACTCGGGAGGTGCGTGTGGAGCATGGTCATGGCAAGGAAAGAGTGACCGGCGACCTCTTTTATCCTCACCAGGTCCTCACCCTCCGGGAGCGGGGTGGTGATTCGTCAAGACCTAATCTCCTGCGTACGGAAGCCGCTTCTGGGGCAGCACAATAACACGACCTTCTGAGGGAATTGGAATGGGGATGAAGCAACTCCTTCCCTCACCCCGGGTCGAGAGCCTCCCAGGCCCGGGCTTCAAGGGCCCAGGGGATGTCGGAGTCCCGGTTCCAGCGAGGGGCGCCGGCGAGATGGGCGGGTCTAAGTTCCAGCGGCGTTCCTCCCGCAGGCTTCCCGGTCAACGACTTCTCCTCACGCGGCTCCCCAACCCCCACACTCTCTTCTGTCGGCCACTCGCCTTGTGGTGGGGTTTGCGGCGGCGGTGCGGCAAAGAGCGCTTTGCCTCTGGGTGTGAAGAACACGACCTGTTGGGTTCGGTCGATGCAGACGGTCACGCCGCCCTCGTGGACCGCCCGGTGATGGGTCCGGCACAACAAGACCAGGTTCCTGAGGTTCGTCTCTCCTCCATCGGCCCAGTGTTTGACGTGATGGGCTTCGGTGAACCGTAGCCCACACCCTGGAAACCGGCATCCTCGGTCCCGTGCCTCCAGGGCTCTTCGGATACTCGGGGCAACCGTGCGGTTCCTTCGGCTTGCTCCGAGAACCTGGCCATCCGATGTATGGGCCAC